>NZ_JBFULD010000038.1:0-18432 GCF_056400505.1 Terrabacter sp. P5_B1 | reverse complement strand
ACGCGGCGGCATGACGCGCGCGTGTCGCGGGCACGTCGCGCCGCGACGGCAGGGCGCGGGCGGGCACATCACAGGGCGACTTCCGCCGCGCCGGCGGATACTGGAACTCGTCACGCGAGCAACGTGGCGTAACGGGGCCCGGGAGGTGTCACGACGTCTTCTGTCCGAGCGGGCTGCCTGGCTGTGCTGCTCCTGACAGCCGGATGCTCGGGCCATGCCCCAGAGGGTGCTTCTACTGCGCAAGCCTCGACGAGTACCGCTGAACGGGCAGACGCCGGTGCTCGCCATGTCTCACTAGCGTGCTCCGACTCGCTCGGTGTGCAGCCCGGGGAGCTCGTTGGCGAAAGCCCGTTCGACGGGTTGCCGCCGCTGTCCGCGCATGACGAGCCGCCGTTGGCGCGAGACGTGGGACTGCGCATGCCGGTCGGGATGGATTGGTACTTCCGGAAGAGCCCCTTGTCGATGCGCCCTGGGGTCGCCGACTTCACCCTGAGCGTCTCGGGCCCCTGGTCCGCATTGGCCTGGGTTCCGGCGCAGGCATGGACGACGGCAGAGGTCGACCTGAGCCGCTGGACGGCCTCCTCACTGACGCTGCGCAGCTGCCCGAACCGCGCCGCTCAGTTCCTGGGCGGCATCCTGGCCAGGGACCTACACACCTGCCTGCAGATCACGGTGCACCAGGCGGGGCACCCGGACCGCACCATTCGCCGATACCTGGACGGAGCGCGGTGCCGCGACGTGGGAGGGGCTCCTGACCCGAGTCGCCTGACTGCGGACCCGTTCAAGCGACCCCTCACCGGCCGGCAGGCAATGCGGTCTGGCGCGCTCGATGTGCAGTCCCCTCGATGACACCCCCGACAGACCGGGCGTCGCAATGGCACACGCCCCCCAGGTCTGCTCCTGCCCCGTGGGGGCGCCACCTCGGGTGCCCGCTCTAGTCGCTCTCGGGCCAGGTGGGGCCGCGGTCGGTCCAGGTGACACCCTTGTTGCGGCACAGACAGAACGGGTGGCCGACGGGGTCGGTGTAGACGCGCCAGCCGTAGCCATCTGGGCCGGTGGAGTCCTGCTGCAGGGTCGCACCGAGGGCCAGAACGCGACGGTGTTCGGCGTCGATGTCGTCAACTTCGAAGTCGAGATGGAACTGCTTGGGGTGCTCGCTGTCGGGCCACTGCGGAGCGCGGTACTCATCGACCCGGATGAAGGCCAACTCGAACTCGCCGAACTGGATACCGGCCCAGTCGCCGTGGCTGCCCTCGTTGACCGGGCGACCCGTCACCTCGGCGTAGAAGGCGGCCAGCTCCATCGTGTCCGGGCAGTCGATGATGAAATCCGTCAATCGCAGCATCCGGCGATCGTGCCACGCCGGCACTCACCTGTGCGCTCGTGCCGTGAGGACGTATGGCCCGCAGACGTGGCCCGCTAACTGGAGGTAGGTGCCGCCGACGACGTGGACGGTGCCGCCGCTTCGGTCGATCGCCGATTTCCAACGCGCCGTTCAGCCGGGCTAGCGCGTCGGGGGGCCTAGCTGCTGGTGGTCGCCGAAGGTGGCGAGCAAGCCGGACCACTGGTCGCTGGTCAGTCGACGACGCCAGCGGTAGGTGCGCGGTGCCGCTGTCACAAACGCGGCGTGCCGGCCGGACGCAGCACGCGCGCGGCCGTGTCGGCACCCGTCGACAGGTCGACCCAATGCCAGGCGTGCCCGGAGGTGATCAGGTCGAACCGTCGCCCTCCGTCCTCCCACCGCTCGAGCTCGCTCACCTCCACGTCCACGCCGTGGCCGACGGCGACGGCTGCCATCCGCGGGTCGGGGTCGACACCCAGAACCGAGACCGTTCGGCGGCGCAGTTCGACGGCCACCTGGCCCGTGCCGCAGCCCACGTCCAGTGCCGTGCCGACATGCTCGCCAGCAAGTCATCGAACGGTGCGTGCGGGTAGCCCGGCCGAAAGGCGTCGTAGGCGAAAGCGATCGCCCCGAAGGACGACGACCGCCGACGATCGCCGTGCAGTGCTCCAGAACCACCACTCCAGTGTGGGACATCGGCGGCGCGTGCACGTCGGCCAGGCGGTGGGCGACCGAATGTGCGAGATCGCCGCTTCCCGCGCACAAGCCGATGTCACGATGTGCTCCCGCGGTGCTCGACGGAGGTCAGTCGTGGCAGAGCGGATTGTGTGTTCCCCCTCCCGGTGATATCGAAGGAGAAGCCATGTCCACTGCTGGACCGAAGACCGCCACCTTCGAGACCACGTTGACCGCGAGCGGCATCAACACGGGCATCGTCGTCCCGGACTTGATCATCGAGCAACTGGGTGCTGGCAAACGGCCGGCGGTCGTTGTAGACGTCAACGGATACGCGTACCGCAGCACCGTGGCGGTCATGGGAGGGCTGTACCTCATCGGCCTGAGCGCGGCCGTGCGCGCGGCCACCGGGCTGGCTGGCGGGGACCCGATCCGGGTGACGCTCACGGTCGCAAGCTCACCGCGCGCCGTGGAGATGCCTGCCGACTTCGCAGCCGCTCTCGACTCCCAACCGGGAGCCCGCCAGTTCTTCGACACCCTGCCCAACAGCCTGCAGCGCCACCACGTGGACAACGTCAACACGGCCAAGTCCCCCGGCACCCGGCAACGGCGCATCGACAAGGCGATCGGTCTCTTCCTCGAGGGCAAACGCCGGTAGAGAGCTCCTCAGGCCCGGAGTCTCGGTTGGCGGATGAGGCCAAGCGCGTCGCAAGCGCCCGTTTCCTGCGAGGGGCGCCAGCACGGCGATTCGCCAACCTTCCCTGCTGGCGGGTGGGGTCATGTCCGCCGGAGGTGCTTTGCCTACGTGTGCGCGCTCGGTGCTTGAGCGGACGGCGCCCCAGGCATGTACCGCCACGCGTGCGTCTCCCGCCGAGCAGATGACGCTTCGGCTGCCTGTGTCATCGAGCGCACAGACCGCCTCGTGCCGATCGGTCATCGTGGAAGCGGACGAACAGAGGTGGTCACGCACTCGCGAGGAGGCACCCATGAGAACCACGAGCGACGAGCGCAGGCATCACCCCGCCCGTGGGAGTGCGGTCGCGGCCGCGAGCCTAGCGCTGGGGCTCGGCGTCACCGGCTGCGCCGCCGACCTCCACCATGTAGCCACGGCCACGGCGACGACCGCGACCACGACCTCCGCGCGCGGGGCCAGCACGGTGACAGCTGCGGCCGCCCCGACCGCGACGACGGGCCTCGAACGCGACATCGTCCTGGCGGGCCGGCACTTCCGGGCCCGGTGCGACGGCAGCGGTCCCGCGGTCATCGCGGTGGCCGACTACGGGCGGTCCATGGACGATACAGGCCCCTACCTGCATGACCTGGCCCCGCATGCTCAAGTGTGTCTGTACGACCGGCTCGGCGTCGGACGCAGCGATTCTCGCGGCATTCGCAAAGCTTCGTTTCCCTGGCCGATGACCTCGAAGGCGTCATCTCTGGGCTGGGGCTCACCCGCCCCGTCGTCGTGCTCGGTGACGAGCTCGGCGCGCCCATCGCGCTCACCTGGACGAGCCGGCACGCGAAGGACGCACGGGCGGTCGTACTCATCAAGCCGGTCCCTCCTGGCTTCATGGGCCCCCACGGGGCGCTGGCCCGTGTGCTGCCTCCCAAGGACCCAGGCGACGTCGAGCTGAGCAACCTCTGGAGCGACCTCGACCACTTCGACGACCCGGCGCGAAACCGCGAGAGCCTTGATCCCCGGTCATGGGATGCCTACCTCCGACTTCGGCCGACGTCTACGGCGCTCTACGACCTCGTCGGGCCACCGGCGGCGACGTGGCCGGCTTCGGCCGACGCGAAGACGATCAACGCGGCTTGGCAGCAGGGGCAGAGCGGGGTGCTCCGGCTGTCCTCATCGTCCGAGCTGGTCACCGTCCCCAACGAGGCGGACTGGCCTGCGGCCATCAAGAGGACTCTTGAGCGGGCGTTCCAGAGTTGAAGCCTCCCTCGCAGGTCAAGCAGCGTCGGGCTCAGCATCAGCCCTCATGCAGCGGGCCAGCCTGGTCTCAGACATACGGCCACGGCACACCCGATAGCCAGCTCAGGCCCCTGCAGCCCGGAGAACGCAACGGCACAGTCGTCACCTTCCGGACCGACAGCACAGGCCCCTCAGAGTTCACCGACCAGGACCGAGCGGGGTTGCCTCTCCTCGGGATCCGGTATCTCTGAGCGGTCAAGGTGGGTGAACATCGACCTGATCGCCAGCGCGATCAACGCCTAACCGAACCGCCCATGGATCACCGTCGTACACCACCGATCCGGACTTGACCTTGTGCCGGCCAATCGGGCCTCCGCGCCTGTCACCGGCTCGGCTCAACCCGGCACGTCGGAGCAGTTTGCGAGCTACCCACCACGCCCCGCCATTGCACACCGCGCAGCTGCCGGGTTCGATGGTGGGTATGGACGTCCGGATCGTCCGCGGCCCCGGTTTGGCCGCCGCTTCGGCGTGCCTCGTGGCTTTCTCCCTCAGCGGCCTGGCGGCCTGCGACGCCGGTCGCGCGGCGAGCGGCCCAACCAGCAGCAGTCGGCCAACGGTCGGACCGTTCCAGACACAGGTACGTGTGTTGCAGATGAACCTGTGCAACAGCGGGCGCGCTGCGTGCTACACCGGCGGCCGTGCCGTGAGCACGGCGGTGTCACTTGTCCATCAGCATCGGCCGGACATGATCAGCCTCAACGAGGTTTGCCGCGATGACGTTGGCGTCCTGAAGCAGGCGATGTCGGTCGCCTTACCTGCTGCCACCATCGCCTCGACGTTCGCGTCAGCGAAGGATCGCCCCAGCCAGGCCCCGGTTCGGTGTCAGAACGGCCAGGAGTTCGGCGACGCCGTTCTGGTGGCGGCCTCGTCCCCCACAGTTGGCGTGCGCAGTTTCAGCGGTGTCTACCCGGTGCAGGACTCCGGCGACCCGGAGGAACGCGTCTGGGCGTGCATCGTTCTGGCCCAACGGTTCTCTGGCTGCACAACGCACACGGCCAGCGCCAGTACGACCGTCGCGCTCGAGCAGTGCCGATACCTCCTCAGCTCAGTGTTGCCGGGGATCAGCCGCCCCTACGGCGGCGCACCGATCATCCTGGGCGCGGACCTCAACCTCGCGGCTCGTGGGTCGCCCAGCCCACAGGCTTGCCTCCCCAGGAGCTATCGGCGCACCGACGATGAAGCTCTTCAAGACGTCGTGGTGAGTCCGGGCGGCGCGGTGCGATCGCGCTCCGTCATCGACATGCAGGGCACCACTGATCACCCCGGCCTGCTGGTCGACCTTGCCCTTTCGCGTCGTTGAGGGCAGCTGAGCACCCACTCCACGTGGTTCCAATGGTGCAAGCACGTGGAGCAAATAACGCGCGTGCCAACCTAGAGCGGACGCGCCGCGAGTAGATTGCCGAGGTGCTCCGGCAGCCCGTTCGCCTATTGACCGCACGGTTGTCGCTACGGCAGCCGGCGCAGGCTGATGCTGTAGCGATCCTCGGGATTCTGTCGAATCCGTCAGTCGTCCAGCACAACCCGTCGGATCTGGTGACAGAGCTCGAGGACGTCGAGGCACTGGTGAGCCGCTGGTTGGGACATTGGGACCGGCACGGGTTTGGAAACTGTTGCGTCTTCGAAGAGAAGACGGGTCGACTGGTTGGCAACTGCGGTGTCCGGTGGGCGACGATCCACGGGGACCGTGTCCTCAACCTGATGTATCGCTTTCATCCATCGACCTGGGGACGTGGCTACGCCACGGAAGCCGCGGCCGCTCTCTTGCACTGGGCGCAGCAGGCGCCTTCTTCCGAGCTCGTCGTCGCCCGCATCCGCCCCACGAACCTGGCCAGTCAGAGGGTTGCCATGAAGATCGGCCTGCGACGACATCCCGCCTTCGACGACCTGGGCGAGGACGGCGTCGATTGGGCGTTCACCGACCGCTCGACAGCGCGCGAGTGAGCACCACCGGCAACGTGCTCTTCTTCCCGTCCTCGGTCGGCGGTGGCGGGACCGGCGGACTCACCTTCTGGGCCGCCGTACTGGCTGAGGGTCTGGGCGCTGCGCGGGCTGCCCTAGGCCTTGGACGAGGCAGCGCCTCCGTCCGTGGAGGCAGCACTTCACGATGACGGCCGAGGCGGCGTCGTCCGCGCGCAGTGGCCTGTGCAGCCTCAAAACGAATTGTCCTCCTTTCCGCTTTGGCTATTCATCGTGCTGCGTGACGTTGATGATTGCCCCGTTCGGGTCGCGCACGAAGAACCGTCGTAGGCCCCAGGTCTCGTCGGTGATGGGGTACGTGATCTCAGCACCCGCAGCAACGGCTCTGGCGTACACCTGGTCCACATCGTCTACCTCAATGGAGACAACGGGATGCTGGTGTGCCTTGACATCCAGGGCCATCACGCTGAGCTGGACTTCGCGCTTATCGGTGCCGAAGAAGAGGATCCAGTCCAGACCTCCCCCGCCGTCGAGACCAATGACGTCGTTGTAGAAGGCGCGACTCGACTCGAAGTCGTTGGACAAGATGTTGGGTTTGATGCGCTTGACCACCATGAGTCGAAGGTAGGACGCAACCGCTCGCGCTGTCTGTACTGGAGTGCCGGCCCCCGCCGGGGTGCTCCGGCCGGTGACGTGGTCGCCGCGCCGTCGGGTCCCGTAGGCCGGCCGGACACGCATACCGCGCGGACCTGGGTGTACCCGACTCCGAGGACCGAGCGTCTAGGCTGGATGCATGGAGGCGACTCCCCGGGCGGCGGCTGACGCGGCCGGTGGGCGTGCTCGGGAGCTCGCCCAACGGCGCGCGGAGCTCGTCGCGGGCGTGGTTCAACGCCCGCCGACGTGCTTGCCGCCATGCAGTCGGCGGAGCGGTCGGAATGGCGTGCCCGCGTCGCGCGTACGCGCTCAGCGGTCGCCCACGACCGCGCGGCGGCGCACGACCGAACCGCCGCAGCCCTCGAGAAGCAAGCCTCCGGCTCAGGAGAGCCGAAGAAGAGCATGCTGCTCAACGATGCTGAAGTTCACCGGCGGGGCGCCCGTGCGGATCGGGCCGCCGCCGAGGCGGACCGGAGCCCGCCGGTGGGCGAGCCCCGGCCGGATGCCACCTGAGCCCTGGGCGCGTCTCGTGTCAGTCGCGGGCCTCGGCGTCCAGGACGAGCAGGACGCCGGTCGGCTCGTCGCGTGATGTCAGCGGGGCAACCGTCACCGCCAGGCTGCTCACCATGGCCGAAGCCCTGGCCGTTCAGGCCACCGCGCTCATCGACCTGCGGAGACAGGTGGTGAACCTGCAAGCGGCGATGCGCAGCAGGGAGCTCATCGGGCAGGCGTGCGGTGTCCTGATGAGCCGGTACCGGCTGACGGAGGAGCAGGTGATGGACGCCCTCCGGCTCGTGTCGCAGCACCGCAACGTCAAACTGCGGGAACTGTCTGCCGAGGTGACCGAGTCCGGCACCCTCGTCGAGCTGGATTGAGCCCTCAGGCGAACCTGGAGCGCGCCGGCTCGTCCCCGAGACCGTGCAGTGGTCGAACTTCCTCGCGGTGTGGGACGCCGGTCCCGTGCTGAGCTGGCTGCTCAACTCGGGGGTCGTCTCTGTGATGGCTGCCCTGACCGTCACGTTCTCCAGCGCCTTCGTGGCCTTCGGCTTCGCCTACTTCCGGTTCCGCCTGCGCGGGCCGCTGTTCGGTCTGGTGCTCGCCACGATGATGCTGCCGGGCGCGGTGACGATGATTCCCGTCTACCTCATCTGGCACCAGCTCGGGCTCATCGACACCCAGGTGCCCCTGTGGGCCAACAACTTGTTCGGCTCCGCCTTCTACATCTTCCTGATGCGCCAGTTCTTCCTCGGGGTCCCACGCGAGCTCTTCGAGGCGGCTCGCATCGACGGCTGCAGCCACTTCGGGCTCTTCCGCCGGATCGCCCTGCCGCTGTGCCGACCGGCGCTCATCATCGTCTTCATCTTCGAGCTGCAGGCGAGCTGGTCGGACCTGCTCAAGCCGTTGATCTACCTGCAGACGGAGGACTACTTCACGATGCCTCGCGGACTCAAGCAGATCGTGGACGGCTTCGCCCTGTCCGGCGAGTACCACTGGGAGATCGCGATGGCTGCGACCCTCGTCGCGACGCTGCCGATGATCGTGGTCTTCGCGTTCGGACAGCGCTACTTCATGGAGGGGCTGGCGACCACCGCCAAGCAGGGCTGAGCGGCGGCATGCCGCACGGACAGCGGTGGTCGGTCACGCTTCGGCGTCGTCGTGGGGGCCCGGGTGGGCGTCCATGAGGAGGTGAGCGAGGGCCGGGAGCGTCACGCCGGCACGCGCGGCCGCCTGCTCGAGCTCGCGTCGGGCCTGCTGAGGCGTGCTCCCGCGAGTGGCGACCAGCAGTCCCACGGCGAGGTCCACGACGGCCAGGTCCTCGAGGCGATCCACGGCTCGCGCGGCTTGGATCCTGCTGTCGAACGAGAGATCGGCATTCGTCACCGCCCCGGGGGCCCAAGCGCCGAAGAGGGCGGCCAGCTCCTCGTGACGGCCGTCGAACGTGTCGGCCCGGGCCCCGTACAGGTTGACGCTGCCCACCAGCCGGTCTCCGTCCAGCAGGGGCAGAGAGAGCGTGCTCGCCACACCCACGGTGCCACTGGCTTGGGCGAACAGCTGCCACTGGCCCTCGTGCAGGAGGTCCTCATGGACGACCTCCACCACTTCACCGGAGTCGACCGCCTGCTCGCACGGTCCGCCGTCGAGATACTGCACGGCATCGAGGCCAGCGGGGGCCTCGGCGCTGGTGAGATAGGTGAACGTGATGTCCTGCTCGAGGACACTGATGCTGAAGCCGACAAGCCCCTGCACGCGCCGTCGCAGCGCCGACGCCGCCTCTGCCAGCTCGGGTCCGAGTTGCGTGTCGCCGGTCTCCGCCAGGCGCCGAAGCGCTTCCCTGGTCTCTGGAATGGGTTCCACGCAGTCGCCAGTACCCTTTTCCCGCCGGATTGCTCGCAGGTGTGCCGGACCTCGTGGCCTACAGCCTCACCTGGCAGGACGTGCCATCACAATGACCTACGAGGGGACCAAAGCCGGACGCCCACCGGGAATCCGCAGCCGGACTCGTCTCGAAACGTCAGAGCTGCTTGCGGACCCCGCCTTCGTGCGGGACGGACGCCAGGCCGTCAGCGGCCGAGGCGGTCATGGTGTCGGCGCCCATGGCGCGGCGTCCGGTGGGCAGCACGGGCGCGTGCCGCACGTCCTCGAGCTCGAAGGAGAGCGCGGCATACGCGGCCACGAGACCCAGCACGAGTCCGACCCAGCCGGCAGTAGAGAGCCAACCCTGCGAGCCGGTGAGCTCGCCGATCCCTGTCACCGCGAAGCGGATCGCGCTGAGTCCCATCACTGCCAGCGCGGCGAGCTTGCTGGTTGCCGCCACGGTGGGCACGCACATGGCCACCGCCGAGCACAGCAGCAGCACGCCGAGCGCCGACGACGTGGCGCCGGGTGGTGACAGCAGGAGCGCGAAGCCCATCCCGGCCCACGTGCCGGCCAGGATGCCCATGCCGGTCCCCGCCGTGGGATCGCGGGCGAGGAAGCCCAGGACGCAGGCGACGAGCTGGAGCGGCACGGTCAGTCCGAGGATGCCCGTGGCGACCACCCGTCCCTGGGACGGCTCGAGCACGTGTAGTTGGAGCATGGCCGTGGCCACCGTGGCGACCATGAGGGCGAGGAAGCCGAGCGGCAGGGGGTTTCCGACGGGACGCACCACGACGCGCAGCTCTGGTTGCGCACCCGACGTGGGCTCTCCCGGCGGCTGGTGGAGCACGCCGGTGGTCATACGACCAGCGCCTGGGTCGAGGACTCCTTGATCTTCGAGTTCGCCCACGTGGCTTGACGTTTCGTCTCTGACTGGCACTTCGTGGCAAGGGAGAGCAGGTCGTCGTGGACGATGGCCTGGGCGGCTTGGCCGATCATCTCCCAGTCCGTCAGGACGCTCGAGGCGCGCAGGTAGACCTCTCGCAGGTCACGCACCATGACGAGCTCCATCTCGGATGACCGAGCGCTGCGCTCCGACATCCACCGGCGCGCCTGATCGACGACGGAAGGGGAACCGTCGGGTGAAGGATCGAGCTCCTGGCCGAAGCTGCCTGCTATGGCGGCGATCTCCCGGACGTGTCGGGCGCTCCACTCGGCGAGGTCGCGGCCGACGTAGTAGACCTCGTGGTCCGCCCGGTGCTCGTCCGCGACGCGCAGGAGCGTCCGGCACAGCTCGTTCTCGTCGTGGTGCAGGTCCCTCAGGACGGTGCCGATCCTCATCGCGACGCTCCTTCCGTGGACTCGACGGACACGCGTGCGGATGCGGTGGTGTCCGGCGCGGGAGCCGGTGTGCCGTCACCGTCGGCGACCTTGCGGATCGCGCACGCGGCGGTCTTGAAGATCGGCTGCTTCGACGCTGGGTCCCAGACCGTGGGGGTCAGCTCGTTCGCCGCCCGTCCGTGCTCACCGGGACGCCAACCGGTGTCGGTGTCCCAGTAGCCGTAGTGGAACGGAAGGAAGGCGACGCCCCGGCGGATCCCGCTCACTCGCACCCGCGCTCGCACCTCTCCCCTGCGGGTGCGTACCTCGGCGAGGTCGCCCTCCTGCAGACCGTGCGTACGTGCGTCATGGGCCGACACCTCGACCCAGACCTCGGGGGCGGCTGCCTGCAGCTCGGGGGCCCGTGCAGTCCGGGTACGCGTGTGGAAGTGGTAGACGGTCCGACCGGTGATCAGCTGCAGCGGGTGGTCCTCGTCCGGTAGCTCGTGGGCCGGCCGGTAGTCGGCAGCCTTGATCACGGCCCGACCGAACGGGTTGAGCGCGCGGTACTCCCCCTCCTCGACGGGCGCCCCGGTCTCGAGGTCGCGACCGTAGGTCTCGCAGTCTTCCGGCGAGGCCCAGAACACGCCGCCCTCGTAGAGTCGTTCGGTGCCGTCTGGCGCCTCGTCGGTGCACGGCCACTGGACTCCGCTGGGCCCGCGCAGCTTCTCGTAGCTGAGAGCGCTGTAGTCGCAGGGTCGCCCGCGGCTGCACTCGCGCCAGGCGTCGAAGGCGTCTTCGGGCGTGGCCCACTTGACGAGAGGCTCTCCGTCCTTGTCCTGCAGACCCATCCGCCGCGAGAAGTCCACGAAGATGTCGAGGTCGGGGCGCGCCTCCCCCGGTGGGTCGACGGCCTTCTCGGACAGGTGCACAGTGCGGTCGACGTTGGTCAGGGTGCCGGTCTTCTCGTTCGACGCCGCGGCGGGGAGCACGMCGTCGGCCAGCTGCGCGGTCTCGGTGAGGAAGATGTCCTGTACGACGAGGAAGAGGCGTTCCTGCGACAGGATCGAGCGCATCCGCGCCAGCTCCGGCATCGACACTGCGGGGTTGGTGCCGGAGACCCAGAGGAGGCGGATCGACCCGTCCTCGACGTAGCGCATGATCTGCATCGCGTGGGTGGGCGGTGTCGCGTGGGGGATCTTCTTGGGGTCGAGGTTCCAGACCTTGGCCAGGTCCTCGACATGCGCCTGGTTGCTCCAGTTGCGAAATCCCGCCATGTCCCCGTCGGCCCCGCACTCACGGGTGTTCTCGGCCGTCGGCTGCCCGTTCATCTGCAGGATGCCGCAGCCGGGCCGGCCGATCATGCCGAGCAGGAGGTGCACGTTGTTGACCTGCACGGCGGCGGCCGTTGCCTGGTGGGACTGGTAGAAGCCCTGGAGCACCGTCGACAGCAGCGCCTCCGACTCACCCATGAGGCGGGCAGCGAGCCGCAGGTCGTCAGCAGGCACGTCGCAGATCGTGCTGACGAGCTCCGGGGCGTAGCGCGCGACGAGCTTCTCCAGGTCGTCGTAGCCCACGGTGTGCGCCTGGACCCACGCCTGGTCGACGTGGCCGTTGGCGATGATCTCGTGCAGCAGCCCGTTCATCAGCGCGACGTTGGTGCCCGGGCGTGGGGCCAGGTGGACGGTGGCCCGTGCGGCGACGGGCGTCCGACGCGGGTCGACGCAGATGATGGCGGGCGGGTCGTCTCCGTCGAGCCGGTCCAGCATCCGCATCCACAGGACGGTCTGCGTCTCTGCGACGTTGTGGCCGAAGAGGGCGATGACGTCGGCGTGGTCCACGTCCGTGTAGGAGCCGGGTTGGCCGTCGCTGCCGAAGGACTCCTTGAGCGCCTCGGCCGCAGTGGCGGTGCAGAGCCGGGTGTTGCCGTCGACGTGGTTGGTTCGGATGCCGCCGTGCGCCACCAGGGCGAGGGTGTAGTACTCCTCGAGGAAGAGCTGCCCGGTCGTGTAGAAGCCGATGGCACTCGGCCCCTGCTCCTCGAGGAGATGCTGCGTGCGGTTGACCACGGCGTCCATGGCCTCGTCCCAGGAGCACTCGACGAGTTCGCCGTCCCGCCGTACCAGCGGGCTGGTCAGCCGGTCCGGCGAGTGGGTCGCCTGCCAGCCGAAGAGGTCCTTGGGGCCCAACCGCCCGTGGTTGACGCGGTCGTCGGCCCGGCCACGAACCCCGACGATGCGCCCGTCATGAACGGCGACCTCGAAGGCGTCGCCGTTGGAGTGCAAGGTGGACGCTGTGCGCACCCACCCGTCCACGTCTGCTTCGGTGATCCCGGCGGCGAGGTGCTGGTCCACCCGTTGGGGCCACGTCCCGCCCCTCGCGTACGGCGTGCGGTCCCCCCAGACCCGGGCTATGCGGTCATCGGTCGACACAGCAGTCTCCTCGTCACGTCGAGCCGTCGGCGAAGCGGCGTCATGAGCCAACCGGCGGGCCGACTCGTCGAGCCTCCCTTACCCCGAGGCAGGTGCTCGTCCCGGATCGGCTCCCAACGGCTTGGTCGAGGGGTCGAGGGGTACCGCGCCTCAGTGATCCCGCGACTGGCATGAGGATGCTGTCGCCTCTTCGGCCGGTGCGTCGCCCTCCGCGGCCTGACGACGGGCCTGCTCTCCGGATCGCCTTCGCCCGGCTCGGCCACGACGTCATCGCCGAACACATCTCCCTACCGGCCGAGGGGCTTGTTGCTGGTGACTGGTGAGCGGTGGCGGCGACGATCCCCGGCCCCCTCAGCTCAACGCCGGTGAGGTGGCCCCGGGCGCTGGGGTGCACGGATGCCCCGCTGTAGGCGCAGCTCGTCACGGAGTCCCGGCGGCATGGGCAGCCTGAGTCTGACGAGCTCTGCGGCATACCTCTCCATGGCGTCGAGCAGCACGCCACGAGCGGCCAACAGCAGTGCCGGATCAACTCTTCCCGCCCGCAAGACGTCCACGTTTGCACGAGCGGCACGGACGAGCGCCATCAGTGCCCCCAGGGGCGGTCCAGGTGGGGCTGGAACCGGCGGATCGGCTGGCACCGGGGACTCCGATCTGTCGCCGCAGGACGCGCCGACCCTCCTTCCGAACCCTACGCCGGCCGTGACGCCTCATCGGCCTAGCGGGCCCGGCGGATCTGTGGCTACGCGGGACCGAGGCGACGGTTGGCGCGGTGACCCGTGGAGGCCGTAACGCGCCAGGATGTCAGGCACGACACCCGCTGCTGCTGCCGACCTGGCGGCAGCTCGCAGCGAGCCATCCTCACTTGGTGCCTGGTTATGCGGATGTCGCAACGGATCGCAAGGAGATAGGTGCCTCGTGGATACGTCTTCCGAATGCGGTGATCGGGTGGATCGTCACGATAAACATGCATCGACAATTGGCGATTTCCCGCGCTAAGTTTTTTGTCGACTCAGGAACGCGCCCCTTGCGGTGCACCGACGCACTGTAACCGGCCCTCAGGCTCACAGGAGTTCGCGATGCGTCGAGCGTTCAAGTTCACCTCACTGGGGGTTGCCGCCGTGATGACGGTGTTCACCTGGGGCGTGGCCGCCGGGACTGGTGTCGCTGCGAGCGCCGCCGGGGCGCCGGGGCCTCAGCCGCTGGTGCGGGTGGGGAGAGTGAACGTGCGGGCATTGCCGGGCGTGGACCGCGCAATGGCCCTGCCGGGACGGGCCTCCAAGGAGAAGCCGGAGTCGGCCGCGGCAGGAGCTAGCCCCATCCCGGTGCCGAACCCGCCCAACTCGCCGGTAACCTTGGCCCACCCCGGTGCCACCGGCTTCAACGGCATCAACGCGGTCACGTCGGGGCGCAAGAACGGCTTCGACGTGGAGCCCCCCGACCTTGGCCTGTGCGCCTCCCACGGCGTGGTGATGGAACAGGTCAACCTCGCGGTCCGCATTTACACGGACACCGGCGCAGCTTTGACCCGTCCCGTATCACTCAACGACTTCTTCGCCCAACCGCCGGATTTTGATCCGGCTACGAAGAAGTTCGGCCCGTTCCTGTCAGACCCCCGCTGCTACTACGACCCCCAGTTGGGGCGCTGGTTCTCCACCGCACTCGAGATCGACGTCAACCCGTCGACTGGCGCGTTCGGGCAGCGGTCCTCCCTCTTGATCGCGGTCAGTTCCACCAGCGACGCGGCCGGTGACTACGCAATCTTCGCGGTGGACACGACCGATAACGGGCGCGGTGACACCCAGCGACTTCCACACTGCCCGTGCTTCGGGGACCAACCGCGAATCGGCGCGGACGCGAACGGCTTCTATGTCAGTACAGACATCTACCCGATCAAGGGTCTCTTCAACAGCAACGGAGGCGCGCTGTACGCCCTGTCCAAGACCGGGCTGGCGGCGGCCGCCGCGGGCGATGTCCCGTTGCCGACCTTGGTCAACATTCACGTCGGAGCGTCCACGATCCAAGGCTTCCCAGCGAACGCGCTGCAACCAGCCCAGACGCCTCCGCAGGGCGTCTACGCGCCCAACACTGAGTACTTCCTCAGCACCCCGGACTTCAACGGCTTCGCCACCTCGGGCGGCAGGGGCGCCGAAGCGGTGGTCGTCTGGGCACTGAGGGGAACACAGACCCTGAACGGGGCGCACCCGGACGTACATCTCAGCCATGACCTGGTGCCCAGTGAACCCTACGCGCCACCCGTCGCTGCGAGGCAGAAGCCGGGTCCCCGTCCACTCGGCACCAGCCGGGACAAGCCGCTGCCCAAGGTCAGCGTCAACGACGACCGGATGCAGCAGGTTATCTACACGGGCGGGATGCTCACGTCCTCTTTGAACACCGGCGCCGGACCGGCAGGCACGGCGACCAAGAGCGCAGTCGCGTGGTTCATGGTGCGTCCGACGGACGGTGCCGCCGGCGTGACCGCGACCATGGAACGGCAAGGCTACGTCGCCGTCGCCGGTGCCAGCCTGGCCTACCCGGCCATCGGATTGGACGCAACCGGCAACGGGGCCATGGTGTTCAGTCTCATCGGACAGGACTTCTGGCCCAGCGCCGCCTACGCAGCCTTCGACCGTACCGGACCCCACGACCCGATCCACGTCAACGGCCTCGGCCTGGCACCAGAGGACGGCTTCACGTGTTACCCGCCGTACAGCCACGGCACGTGCCGGTGGGGCGACTACTCCGCCGCGGTCGCAGAAGACGGCGCCATCATAATGGGCACCGAGTACATCCCCGGACCTCGTGATGTCAGCGCGAACTGGGGCACCTTCCTCACCCGGTACTCAGCCCACTGACTCATCAAGAACCCGAGCGCATGGGTGAGCTCTTGCTCCGAGTTCGGCGTTTTCCCGAGAAGCCGCCAAGCGCGCACAGCGCTTCGACGGGGTTGTGTGGGTCATGCCGCACAGCGCCCTCTCGGCCCATGGTCCGGATTCGGTCCGTCTCCCTGTTGCAGCCCTGACGGATCGTCCTTGGGCGCTCACAGCAACCCGGTGCGCCCAAGCGTCGCACCAGTCGTCCACGAGATCCGTCGCCGCCTCCGCGTCGCATCCTGAAGGAGTGACCTGGGCGGTCTGGTCAGCGCCCCGAGCGCGCCGGACTCGGAACCGGCCCCGGCCCCGGCCCCGGCCCCGGCCCCGGCCCCGGCCCCGGCCCCGGCCCCGGCCAGAAGCGTGGCGTCTTCTTCTGGGCGTGCAGTCGGTACGCGCTGGCGCGGCTGGATCCGGAGCGGTGGCTGGACGGCATGCCCGAGAACCATGCGTCGACGGGGAACCTCCTTCAGGAGGCCAGCGAACAACTGGCTTGCCGCACGTCAGCAGCCTCGTGATCGTAGAGGGGTAGCGTCGCTTCGCCTTTCTGCCACATCACTCGCCACGCGGCCTCGGCGGCCGCAGGGGTCATCATGCCCATCGCGAAATGGGTTTGGTCCTTGAT
The DNA here is from genome assembly GCF_056400505.1 of Terrabacter sp. P5_B1. Taxonomy (NCBI): domain Bacteria; kingdom Bacillati; phylum Actinomycetota; class Actinomycetes; order Micrococcales; family Intrasporangiaceae; genus Terrabacter; species Terrabacter sp. P5_B1. The sequence continues at coordinate 2,270 of NZ_JBFULD010000038.1, read as the reverse complement.
GTGCCGGTCCCACGGAGCGATCGCGACTCGCGCCTTTTCCAAGGCGCCGTCCACCGTTCGCATCGAGGCGGCGCAGACGCGAAGGGCGTCGGCTGCTGGTCCGGTCGCTGAATCGTCGACGGCGCAGGTCGTCGAGGAGGCAGCCCGGGCGGCGTCTGTGTTGCGGAACACAGCCACGTTGTCGGCCGCTTGGTACGTCGTGTACGGCCACTGCGCCTTCGCCGTTGCGAGGCTGATCCGGCCAGCCTGCAGATCGTTCATGATCTCCAGATGTCTGCGCCACTGGGCCAGCGACCGGTCGGCAGCAGAGAACGCGGCCGACTGGAGCCGCCATCGCGTCCGACAGGACGACACCGCGGCGGCAAGCTGCGGCGGGATACTGCCAACCTTCGTAGCAGCGGCGTGTGCGGGTCCGGAGGTGGTGGACGGCTGCGGCGGCGGTGTCACGGTGAGGGGGGCGTTCATGGCCTGCGCCAGCCCGGGGATGGTCCACGGCGCCGCAGCGTTCGTCGCCGGTCCCGCATGCCTGCTCGGCGCCGATGGCGAAACGCTCCCGGAGAGCGCGATGCCCATGTACACGGCACCCGCGACGATCAAGACCGCTACGACCACGCCTACCTTGAGAAACGTTCGTGCGTGGCGTTCATGTGCGAGCATCTCGTGCTTCGGCGGCGGTTGTGGCGACCGGTGCACCCTCATGATGACCCCCTGAAACCTCTTCGGTTCAAACGGAGTGGTGCCACACGGGCACGCGACCTCCCGGATCAAACGATAGGTCGCGGATGGCGCCTTCGGGAGCACAGCAGGCATTTTTCCGTCAGGGAGCCACACCGGCGCAGCCCAAGCGCAAGCCGCAGGATCGGCCCGACAGGAAGGCGGCACAACGGTCACACCCCCACGCGCGGAGGTCCCGCTCCCGACGGTTACCCGGCGCCCTGGCGGCCACCCTCTGGGACCTGCACCAATCCGCCGCTTTGATGCATCCCGTGCATGCGCGCCGGGTTGCCGCCGAGCGCGAAGGGCGCGGCGCCAGTCACCCCGCCGCTCGGATCGTCGCATCACGGGACCTGCAGCCTCGCCGCGCCCACGTCCTGGGGAACGGGGACGCCCATGACCGGTCGCGGACACGTCCCGCATAATCAGCCGGCTTGCAGTGCGCGCTTCACTGGTTCTACGAGTTCGACCGGCGACTTGCAGCCCTTCGAGCACCGGACGGCGGGGTCCTCACCGACATATTGGACGGCCCATTCGGTCCCGGACATGATCGGTTCGGCAGTCGCGGTCACCTCACCATCGCAGCCTTCGGTCGGGCACGGGATCGTGATCTCTTCCATGTCTGGACCTTAAGGCCTGGGCAGGGCCGGTGCCCGGACGCGGAGACCGGCCTGCAGCGGCCACCTACCGCGAGATCGCAATCACCGAGAGGGTGAGTGCTGGGCCCTCGAGGGCGAGGCTCTCGTCCGTGTTCTCCGCTCAAGTCCGCCGTCGCGGACCAACGCATCGTGTCCAACCCGTGCACCGGCACCAAGCTGCCCAAGGTCCCCAAGCCCAAGGTCCAACCCACGACCGAAGACCAGCTCGTCGCCATCGTGCAGCACATGCCTCACCGGCATCACGCGCTCGTGATTCTTGCCGCCGGAACCGGACTACGCCAGGGCGAGGTCTTCGGCCTCACCGTTGAACCGCCTCGACCTCGAGCGCCGCACCGTCCTCGTCAACCGGCAGCTCATCAACGTCAACGGCCGCGAGCCGTTCTTCGGACCACCCAAACTCCCAAGCCGGCGTGCGCGTCGTCCCCCTGCCGGCTGTCGTCGTTGATCCACTCCCGGAGCCCCTGCGCGCCTACCCCTCGACCACACTGGTCTTCACCAACAGCGTGGGCACTCCCCCTGCGCCATTCCGCCTCCTGGACCGAGTGGAACCGCGCCCTGCAGCCGCCGACGGAGTCCTCCGAAGTTTGCGGACTGTTTGCGGACTACCGGGGAGTGACGAGACACATCACCGCAGTTCAAGGGCCTGAAAGTGGATGAGTCGGCCGATACGCCGGGTTCTGTTCCGCGCCCCCGTTACCAGTGACGCGGCGACGGCCATCCATCTGGGCCGGCCATTGCTGACCGGCTCGAGCGTCCTACCCGCGCACTCGACCGGGCCGGTCTCCTCGGCGCCCGAGGGCGTCGTGCATACGCTGTCTGGACTTGCTCCGGGTGGGGTTTACCGAGCCGCTCCAGTCACCTGGAGCGCTGGTGGTCTCTTACACCACCGTTTCACCC
>NZ_JBFULD010000037.1:0-18826 GCF_056400505.1 Terrabacter sp. P5_B1 | reverse complement strand
GCCGCCACGGGTGCGACTCGGCGTCACCTGTGACGACGGTCAACCACTGCGGGGGGACGCCTTGGAGCAGCTCGAGGCGGGCGGCATACGTCGCCATCTGGAGCAGGGCCGGAACCTTGAGCCGACGGGCGAGCTTGGTGTCGGCGATGTCGTAGCGCCAGGGACCCAGGTCGCTCGGCTCGTCGACGCGCAGCAGGAAGTCGGCGAGCCCCACCCAGTGGCCGTCGAAGAACGTCGCCTGGTAGATCACGTCGACGCCGCGCCGCATCGCGTCGACGGTGGCAGCCTCGGCCTCGACACCGCGCAGCCCGAGCGCCGCGATGTCCTCGACGGCGCGGCCCTCGGCCACGAGGCGCTCGAGGTAGGAGCGCTCGTGCTCGAGGCCCTTGGCGAAGACGAGGTTGAGGGAGTCGTCGGAGCCGGTCGCGGCGACCCTCGCGCCACCACCTCGGGCGGTCACGGCATCGAGCGCCTCGAGATCGAGCGTGGTGATGTGCGCGCAGGCGACGTGCTTCGTCAGGTCCGTGGGACTCAGGACCAGGTGGCCGTCGATGCGCTGCATGGAGGCGAGTATGCCGTCCGGCACCGACAGTGCTTTCGTGTCGCCCCTCGAGGACGAGGAGGAACACGCGCCACAAGGGGTTACGGTCCTCGCATGCCACTCGCGACGTACAAGGACCTGTGCATCGACGCCATCGACCCGCATGGCCTCTCCACGTTCTGGGGGCCGCTCCTGGGCTGGGAGGCACACCCGCACGACGACGGCGACTCGTGCCTGCGCGTCGGTGACGAGGTCCGGGTGTGGGTCAACCGGGTGCCGGAGCCCAAGACCGCCAAGAACCGTCTGCACCTGGACGTCCGGGCGGCCTCGCTGCAGCCCGCGCTCGACGCCGGAGCCGTGGTCCACGACGAGCAGCCCCGGTGGACGGTGCTGCTCGACCCGGACGGACAGGAGTTCTGCGTCTTCCTCCGGGACGAGCCGGTCACCGAGCCGGCCTACGAGCTCGTCTGGGACGTCACGGGCGACGAGGACGCAGCCCACCGTCTCGCCCGCTGGTGGGGCGAGACCCTCGGCGGCGACGTCGTCCGCGATGAGGGCTGGAGCCATGTCGAGAACGTGTCGGGGCTGCCGTTCGAGGCGATCGTCTTCCAGCCGGTGCCCGAGGACAGGACGACGAAGAACCGCATCCACATCGACGTCACGACCGACGACCTGGCGCCTCTCGTGTTCGCCGGCGCGATGGTTGTCCGGGAGAAGGGCGACGGCGGCATCGGCTGGACCGTCATGGCCGACCCGGCGGGCAACGAGTTCTGCGCCTTCACGCCCGAGTGACGGGCGCTCCTGACGCAGCAGGCACAGCAGGAAGGCGGCCCTCCGAGGAGGACCGCCTTGCTGCTCGGGCTCGAGGCCCGGGCTGGTGACCGTGTCAGGGGATCGCGGTCACCGACCCACTCACCGCAGGAAGCCGTTACCGACGTGGCGGCCCCACCACTTGCCAAGGCCCCAGGTGTCCCCGGCGAGCGTCGTGGCGAGAACCGCGATGCCCAGTGCCTCGATCCAGTGGCTGTCGAAGAGCGGGTTGGTGTAGGCGCCGGTGGTGCCGAGGGGGAACTCGGCGAGGTACATCATCGCGAGGAGGAGAGCGCCGGTCCAGGCGGCGATCTTGAGGCCGGCGCCGGCGAGGAGGGCGAGGCCGATGCCGAGGAGGCCGGCCATGAACACCCAGTCGGCCCACGGGCCGGCGATGTTCTTGAAGAAGCTGGCGAACGGTCCCTCAGCACCCTTCATGAAGCCTTGGGCGGGCGTTCCGCCGTGGATCCAGGCTTTGGCCGCCGGGGTCATGTAGCCGAGGCCGAACATCTTGTCGATGAAGGGCCACAGGAAGGTGAAGCCGAGCACGATGCGCAGACCTGCGAGGAACTTGCGAGCAAGGGCTGAGCGGACCACCTCTTCCTGGAAGGTGACGACGCCCTTGATGGGGTCATGCGCGGTGACCGGCGCGGTGCCTTGCGCATGCGTGTCGCGGGGGATGGTGCCCATGGAACTCAACTCCAGAACTCGATATGTGTTCCGGCAGCTTCTCTGTCGGTACTACAAAGTGTAGTAGTCACTATCGGTGGCCGCCACCCATTCGGATGTGATCTGCGGGACAGCGAGGTGAGACCGGGTCTCGGTCGCCCAACGGCTGAGGCCGTGAACAGCGAAAGTCCTGTGGACGGCGGACGACGATCGGGGTGCGGGTGCGAGACGATCGTCGTAGGTTGCCGTCGAGGGACGACGGCGTGACCGCACGTCAGACGATGCAACCGCACGATGATCGACGATCGACAGGGGACGCCGATGACCGCAGCCACACCGCACCGACACCGCACGCTCCTTCCGTATGCCGCAGCCCTCGTTGCGCTCGCGACGCTGGGTGCGTGCACGGGCGGAGACCGCGGACCGAGCAGAACGACTCCCCCGGCAAGCACCACTACGTCGGCTGCGCCCACGACGACGACAACCACCTCGCCCCCAAGCCCCAGCCCTTCCGTCGACCCAGTCATCGCCAAAATCCCGCCTACAGCTCGGCCCGAGACGCTTGACGGCGCCTCAGCTTACGCGCAGTTCTACTTCTCGCAGCTGAACCTGGCGTTTAGGAACGGTGATCCCTCCGCTTTGCTGGGCCTCTCCTCCCGCGACTGCAAGACATGCGAAGCCCTTCGGAACGGTGTTACGGACGTCGCGAAGGCCGGTCATCATTACGGGGACGACCTCACGAAAGTCAACTACGCCTCTGCCACTGAGTTTTCCTCGACGGCACGACGCGTGCTCGTCGATCTCAATCAGAGGGCTGTTCCGGTGCTTAACGAGAGCGGACGAAAGGTTGATGAAACGCGCTCGGCGAAGTTGGCGTTCGTTGCGACACTCCAATTCGATAAGCGCTGGATCATCACACGCCTACAAAAGGCAGACTCGTGAGGCCAAGGGCTCGGTCAGCGCTTATCGCCCTCGGCGCGATGCTGGCCATGCCCATCGCTCCGGCGCTGGCCGCAGACAGCAGTTGCAGCCAACTGGATGTCTGCGATGTCGACGACGCGGCTGTGGTTACTGGGCTCCTGTCGCGACGACAGGTTTTGGCACTGCCCAAGCATCCAGACGATCAGGGTGGGTCGGTCGACGAGATTCCGGCTTCCGCTCCCCGCTACGAGTACCTATCGCTCAACGACTGCCCCCAAGCGAAGCCTGAGACAATCACAGAACAGGTTTCATGCGCACATGCGCTAAGAGACTGCCCCGAAGGCGAACTAGGTCCGCTACTGAGAATCTGGCGCCGGACGGTCAAGGAAGGGATGGTTACGGAGCCCTGGACCACTCGAGGACTCACGTGTGCATCGGATGTTGCGCCGGGGTCGCGGCCGACTTTGACGATGGCTGACCTGATGGCTGCGTTCATGCGAACGCCGTGGTCGAAGCCGCAGGTCTCGAGCCAGCCGGCGGGCAACACGACGCTCGTGAACCTGACGACGTTCTACAAGGTCAACTGGGCGGTCGAAGGATTCCAGCCGGGCGAGGTCGACCGGTCCGTGCTGCGCGGCATCCCCGTGCAGATCCGCCCCAAGCTCGTCGGGTTCACCTACGTGTTCGGCGACGGCTCGACCGTGGGACCCACGACGTCAGCCGGTGGTGTCTACCCCAGCGGCGACATCACGCACGTCTATCGCGCGAAGGGCGAGTACCCCGTCCGCGTCGACACGACGTTCGGGGCCGACTTCAGCCTGGACGGCTCCACGTGGGACGAGATCCCCTCGACCGTCACCGTGCCGGGACCGCCGACGACCGTCACGGTTCGTGAGGCCAAGGGCGTGCTCGTCAACCACTGAGCAGCTTCCGCGACGGCGCGGCCCCAAGTCAGGGCGCCTTCGGGGTCTCGGTGTGCTGCTCGGCCTGCTCATCGACGGCCGCCACCTCGTCGGGGTCCCCGACGCCGGCCAGGTCCCCGTTCGGTGTCGCATCCGCCACGGGCGGCACGCTCAAGTCACCGGGCTCATGGTCCGGCTCCTGGGCCGCTTCGTGCGTGCGGCCGGACATGAGCGCATCCTCGTCCTCGGCGTCGCGGTCCCATGCCTCCGCAGCACCCGAGGCTTCGGACGTGGCGGTGCGAGCCCCGCCGAAGGCACTCGGATCGTCCTCGACGCCCTCGACGTCGTCCACGTCCTCGGCGTCTGCAGAGCTGCCGCTGCCCTCCGCCGCCGGCAGGTCAGCGCCTCCCGTGGCCGGGCCCCCGGCTGGCACCACCAAGGTGACCCGCTTCACGGTGACGAACCACGTGACCGCTGCCCCGAGGACGAACGCGACACCTACGAGCGGCCACTTCATCGTGCAGCCTCCGGTCCGGAGCCGAGGAGACCCGCCAACGCCTCATCCTCCGAGCTCGCCGGCACCAGACGGCCAGCCACCGCCATCGCCACGAGCGAACCGACCACAAACCCGACGATGCTCCACAGGAACACGCTCCAGAAGCCACTGTCGCTGCGTCCGATCATGCCGAGCAGCGCGGTCACGACGACGAGCGCCGTCCACCAGGCGCCGCCGATGCCGCGTCGGTACGCGCGACTCACTGTCTTCCCACTGCCGGGTACCTGCTGCGCCATGGCGCCTCCGAGGTTCGGACGTCCAAGCCGCGGTCGCGACCACGGCTTGGACGCTACCCCGATGGACCCGAGAGGGCGAGGGAACGCCACGGCATCTTCCCCACGCCGTGACGTCCCCGTGTCCCTCAAGCCGCTGCGCAGGCTCCCTCAGGCGGCAGCGCCGCGACATCGTCGAGCGCCGCGATTGCCACGGCGTGCAACGTGAGCCCCGTCTCGCGGCAGGCGCCCTCGAAGGCGGCACGGAGATCCCGGTCTCGTCGGGTCGCCCTCACGCGACCCGGTCGCGCGATCACCATGACGACGTCGTGCACGCCGTGACGCGAGACCTCTGTGAGCAGCAGACGCACGCCCTCGAGGACGTCTCCCACGCCCACGCGCCGCGGGTCGTCCGGCAGGCAGATCGGCTGGAGCAGGTGGAGGTTGGGGTGGCACAGCAGCAGGTAGGTGGCGCCCTCTGACCGCGACTGCTCCGGCACGATGAGGTCGACCACCCCCTCGAAGACGTCGGGGTCGGTGATCGGTCGTTGGGCCCAGTCCCGCGGGAGTTGCTCGAAGTGCATGGGTCGAGCATGGCTGCGACCGGTGACAGTCGGTGCGCGTTGTCCACACGCCCCGTGCCGGACCCGACCGCCGCGGACCCACGCAGTCGCCCATCACATCGGCGGCGTGTACCGCCCGTCGATGACGGTCCACCCACCGTCGACGAAGAGCTGGCTCCCGGTGACGAAGGACGACGCGTCCGAGGCGAGATAGACGACGGCGCCCACCAGCTCGTCCGGCCGCGACCAACGGCCCAACGCGCTCTTGCTCGCGTAGGCCTGCGACCACTCCGGCACCGCACGGATCTGCGCCGTGAGCGGCGTGTCGACGATGCCCGGCGCGACGGCATTGACCCGCACCCCCTGCTCCCCCAGCTCGACGGCGGCCGCCCTCAGCAGCTGCACGAGACCGGCCTTGGTGGCGGCATAGACGCCCTGCCCGGGCTCCACGGTCACCGCCCGGATCGAGCTGAAGCCCACGATGCTGCCCCGCCCGCGCTCTGCCATGCCGGCGCCGAACGCACGCACGAGCTCGAAGGAGGACCGCAGGTTGAGCCCGACCACCCGGTCGAACTCCTCTGCCGTGTAGTCGAGCACGCGCTTGCGCACGTTGGTGGCCGCCGTGAAGACGAGCACGTCGACGTCGCCGAGCTCGGCCGCCGCCCGAGCCACTGCCTCGGCGTCGGTCACGTCGAGCTCGTAGGCCTCCGTGCYGGCCCCGAGAGCCGCCGTCTCCTTCGCCGCCTCCAGGTTGCGATCCGCGCACACGACGTCCGCACCGTGCGCCGCCAGCGCGAGCGCGCTCTCCCGCCCGATGCCGCTGCCGGCGCCCACGACGACCGCCCGTCGGCCGTCCAGGCGAAACAGTCGTGAGTAGTCGGGCCGGCCCGTCCCGGTCGTCTGGTCGGTCTCGGCCTCACCCATGCGCAATCTCCTGCTTCTCCGGCACCGCTGCCGGTTCGGTGGCGGTCGGGGCTGGCGTCCCCGCCGCCGACGGCCGGATGATCGCCATCCGCGTCACCGTCAGCTCCTCGATGGCGAACCGCGGACCCTCGCGGCCGACGCCGCTGTCCTTGACCCCGCCGTAGGGCATGACGTCGGACCGGAAGCCCGGCACCTCGTTGACGACGACCCCGCCGGCCTCTATCCGGTCGATCGCTGCGAACGCGGAGCCGAGGCCCTCGGTGAACACGCTCGCGTGCAGGCCGTAGCGCGACCGGTTGACGACGTCGATGGCAGCGTCGAGGTCGGGCACCGACCGCACCACGACCACCGGCCCGAAGACCTCCTCGTCCCAGGCGAGCTGGCCGTCCGGCACGTCGAGCAGCACGGTCGGCTCGACGACGCCCTTGCGTATGCCGCCTCCGTGCACCAAGGTGCCCCCGGCCTCGCAGGCGGCTCGCACCCACTCGATGACGCGCTCGGTCGATCGGGCGTCGATGAGGGCAGAGACCCGAGTCGCCTCGTCCCGCGGGTCACCGACGACGACCCGCTCCATGCGGGCGGCAAGCGCGGCCAGGAAACGCGTACGCGCCGACTCGACGACGACCACCCGTTGCACACTGATGCAGGCCTGCCCCGAGGCGTAGTAGCCGCCCCGGACCACGGCGTCTGCGGCCGCGTCSACGTCGGCGTCTGCGGCCACGACGAGGGCCGCGTTCGAGCCCAGCTCGAGCAGCACCTTCGTCGGCGCGGCGTCCTTGGCGATGCGGTGACCGACCGCGGCCGAACCGGTGAAGGAGACCGCCGCCACGCGCGGGTCCGTCGTCAGGGCCGTACCGACGTCCACTCCACCGGTGACGAGCTGGACCCCTGATCGCGGACCGCCGGCCGCTGCCAGAGCCTCGCGGAGCACGTGCACGAGCCACAGGGTGGCCAGCGGCGTCTGTGGCGCCGGCTTGAGGACCACGGGGCACCCCGCGGCGAGGGCRGGCGCCAGCTTGTGCACGGCGAGCAGCAGCGGGTAGTTGAACCCGGCGATCCCGACGACGACGCCGATCGGCTTGCGGACCCAGAAACCCAGAAGCCCCTCACCGCTCGGCAGCAGGTCCAGCGGCACCGTCTCGCCGTGAAGACGTGCCACCTCCTCGGCTRCCGTCATGAGGGTCAGCAGGGTCCGGTCGACCTCCACCCGGCAGTCGACGAGGGGCTTGCCGGTCTCGAGCACGAGCAGACGCTCGACGTCCGCGCGCCGCTCCGAGAAGACGCGGTGCGTCTCCAACAGGGCGGCCCGACGGGCGTGCGACGGAAGGGAACCCATCCGCTCTCGGACGCCAGCGGCATACGAAAGTGCTTGCAGCGCAATCTCGCTCGTTCCGACCGGCGCGGAGGCGACGACCTCACCGGTAAAGGGGAACGTCAGGGTCGCCCTCTCGGGGACGTCGACCCAGCCATTGCCGACCGGCAGTCCGACAGGGTGTTCCGGGGTGTAGCTGGTGTTCACGATGCATCTCCAAGAAGGTCTGCCGTGCCTGCCCCTGCGAGGGCGCGGCGCATGCTCGGCGCCGCGCGGAGGAGGCGCTGGGTGTAGGGGTGCTGGGGCGCCTCGAAGATCTGCTGCGTCGGCCCGGTCTCGACGATCTCGCCCTCGCTCATGACCGCCACGCGCTCGCAGACGTGCCGCACCACGGACAGGTCGTGCGAGACGAAGACGAGCGTGAGCCCGAGCTCGCTGACGAGGTCGGTGATGAGGTTGAGCACCTGGGCGCGCACCGACACGTCGAGGGCACTGACGGGCTCGTCGGCGAGCAGGATCGACGGCGACGGCGCGAGGGCCCGCGCGATCGAGATGCGCTGGCGCTGTCCGCCCGAGAACTGGTGCGGGAACCGGTCGGCCGCCTCCGGGCTCAGGCCCACCGCGTCGAGCAGCTCCGCGACGCGCGCCCGGCGGTTGGGCAGCCGCTGCGCCACGAGCGGCTCGGCGATGATGTCGCGGACCCGCATACGCGGGTCGAGCGAGCCCATCGGGTCCTGGAAGACCAGCTGCAGGCTCGAGCGCAGGAAGCCGAGCTTGCTCTCCTGGACGCCCGAGACCGTCTGGCCTTCGACCTGCACCTGGCCGCTCGTCGGCTGGTCCAGACCGGCGAGGAGGCGCATGAGCGTCGACTTGCCGCAGCCGGACTCACCGACGATGCCGAAACGCTCACCGCGTGCCACCTCGAACGAGACGCCCTTGAGCGCCTCGACGAGCGGCCCGGGCTGCCGCACCGAGGTCCGTGGCCGCCGGTAGCTGCGACGCAGCTCGTGCACGCGAATGGCCGGAGTCGTCATGACCCACGCTCCTCGTCCGCGGGGTGATGGCAGGCGAAGCCGTCCCCGGACTCGGGACCGGTCCAGGCCGGGTCCGTGGCGCACACCTCGGTGGCGTGGTCACAGCGGCTGCGAAAGACGCACCCGTCCGGGAAGGCGCCGGCCGGGGGCACGGTGCCCCGGATGGTGGGCAGCCGCCCCCCGGGAACCGCCGTGTCCAGGTCGGACGCGGCGAGCAGACCCTGCGTGTAGCGGTGGTGCGGTCGCCGGAAGACCTCGCGCACCGGGCCCGCCTCGACGACCCGGCCGCCGTACATCACGAGGACGCGCTCGCACACCGTTGCCACGACGGACAGGTCGTGGGTGATGAAGAGCATCGCGGAGTTCCGCGCCGCCACTCCCCGCACGATGAGGTCGAGCACTCGCGCCTGGACCGTGACGTCCAACGCCGTCGTCGGCTCGTCGCACACGAGCAGGGCCGGGTCGTTGGCCAAGGCGATCGCGAGGACGACGCGCTGGCGCTGGCCGCCGGAGAGCTGGTGCGGGTATGCCCTCGCTGCGTTGGCCGGGTCGGGCAGGCCCACCTGGTCGAGGAGCTCCACCACCCGCGCGCGGGCGGCCCGCCGGTCGCCGCCCCGGCCGGCGTGCACGCTGATGGCCTCCGCGACCTGCTCGCCGACGCGCATCGTGGGGTTGAGGGCCGTCATCGGCTCCTGGAAGACCATGGCGATCTCACGACCCCGGACTGCAGCGAGGTCCCGCTCGCGTGCCCCGACGAGGTCCCGGTCCACTCCTGCCAGCCGGATGGAGCCGCTGACGCGGGCGTCGTCGGGGAGCAGCCCGAGCAGGGCGAGGCTCGTCAGCGACTTGCCCGAGCCGGACTCCCCGATGAGGCCGACCCGTTCGCCCTGGTCGATGGTGAAGGAGACGTCATGCAGCAGGTGGAAGCGGCCGAGTCTCACGTCGAGGTGCTCGACGTCGAGCACTCGGGGGGTGGGCGCCGTGTCCGGGAGTGACTGCGCTGCAACGGCGGTCATCGTCGATCCTCCAGACGCGGGTCGTAGTGGTCGCGGAGYCCGTCGCCGAGCAGGTTGAAGCCCAGCACGGCCAGCGCGATGGCGATGCCGGGCACGACGGCGAGGTGCGGCGCCGAGAAGAGCAGCTCCTGGCTCTCCTGCAGCATCCGGCCCCAGCTCGGGGTGGGAGGCGGCGTGCCGAAGCCGAGGAAGGACAGCGCGGCCTCCGCGAGGACCGCGATCGCGAACGACACCGAGGCCTGCACGATCACGAGCCCGCTGACGTTGGGCAGGACGTGACGCAACCCGACGGCCCACGGTCCGCGGCCGGCCGCGCGAGCCGCCATGACGTACTCGGTGTTCAGCACCTGCATCGCCCCGCTGCGCACGAGACGGACGAAGCTCGGCACCGAGGCGATGCCGATGGCGACCATGGCGACCAGGGTGCTGCCGCCGTAGACGGCGCTGAACATGATGGCGAGCAGGAGGGCCGGGAAGGCGAGGAGCAGGTCCATGCCTCGCATCAACGGCTCCCCCACCACCCGGGGCGCCATCGCGGCCACGATGCCGAGCGGCACACCCACGAGTCCAGCGACGCCGACGGCGACGAGACCGACGAAGAGGGTGGTGCGGGCGCCGACGAGGACCTGGCTGAGGACGTCTCTGCCGAACTTGTCCGTGCCGAGGAGGTAGTCGGGGTCACCGATGGGGCGCAGCCTGGCCGAGGCGTCCACGAACGTCGGGTCGTGCGGCGTCCAGACGAACGAGACGAGGGCCATCAGGACCACGACGCCGACGATGGCCGCACCGACGAAGAAGCTGGCTCCCGGGCGCCGACGGGGGCTGCTGGTCACCGGGGCGGGCTCCCCTGCCAGGTCGGGAGGGGTGGGCCCGTCGAGGGATACGACAGGGCGAGGCATGTGGTCGGCGCTCATCAGGTGGCCACCTTCAGTCTCGGGTCGATGACGAGGTAGAGCAGGTCGACGACGAAGTTGACGACGAGCACCGCGAGGACGAGCAGCATGACGATGTCCTGGACGAAGATGAGGTCGCGGTTGGCCACCTGGTCGAGCAGGAGGCTGCCGAGCCCCGGGATGACGAAGACACGCTCGACCACGACCGCCCCGATGAGCAGGGTGGCGAGCTGGAGGGCGAGGACGGTGACGACCGGGATCGCTGCGTTGCGGAAGCCATGCCGACGCAGCGCCCGCATCGCGCCGAGCCCCTTGGCCCTGGCCGTCCGGATGTAGTCCTCGCGCTGCACGTCGAGGATCGAGCTGCGCACGTAGCGGCTCAGCACGGCGCCCTGCACGAGGCCGAGGGCGAGCACCGGCAACACGAGCTGGCGCAGGAACTGGACGGGGTCCTCGTTGGGCGGCGTCCAGCCGTTGGCGGGCAGCCACTGCAGCTTCACGGCGAACACGGTGACGAGCAGGATGCCGGCCAGGAAGGCGGGGACGGCCACGCCGACCTGCGAGAGCGCGGACAGCACGAACCCGCTCGGCCGGCGCTGCCGCAGGGCCATCAGCGTGCCGAGGGGGATCGCGATGACGAGGGCGAGCACCATCGAGCACACGACGAGCCAGAGCGTCACCTGCAGGCGGTCCACGATCTGCGGTGCGATCGCCACCTTGGACACGTAGCTGGTGCCGAGGTCGAACCGCAGGAACCCGCCGACCCACGAGAGGTACTGGGTCACCAGCGGCTGGTCGAGGCCGAACTGCTGCCGCAGCTGTGCGACCGAGGCCTCGGAGGCGTTGACGCCCAGCGCAACCCGCGCCGGGTCGCCCGGCAGCAGCGCCATGAAGGCGAAGACCAGCATGGAGCTGACGACGAGACTCGCGACGAGCGCCGCCGTGCGTCTGAGGATCTGGAGCAGCATCGATGTCCTGTCAGGGTCGAGGGACGCGGGGTCCGTCTCGAGTCGGGTCCCGCGGGACCGGCCGGTCGGTGGCCGGCCGGTCCCGCACCGTCAGGACCTCGCCAGGTCGGCGAGCTCGAACGACTCGGTGATGGCGTTCTTCGGGAGCCCGGTGATGCCCTTCTCGGCGACCATGAGGTTCGGCAGGACGAAGAGCACGTCGCCCGCAGCGTCCTGCGACAGCTCCCGCGCCGCCTTCTTCATCAGCGTCACCTGCTCCTCGGGCGTGCCGGAGTCGGCGGCGGCGAGGTCGGCCTGCAGCTGCTTGTTGTCGTAGCGCGTGTAGTACGTCGGGTCACCGAAGACCGCCGGGAGGTCGCGTGGCTCGACGTGCGCGATGATCGACATGTCGTAGTCCGCGTCCTTGAAGACCGTCGAGAGCCACACCGCCGGGAACTCGAGCTGGTCGAGCGTGACCTTGAAGCCGGCCTGCTCGAGCTGGCTCTTGACCACCTGGCCGCACGAGACGGCATACGGCAGGGAGGGGATGCGCAGACGCACCGGGGTGGCTCCGGCGTTCGTCTCGGCGACGAGGGCCTTGGCCTTGGCGAGGTCGTGGGGGTAGAGGCCGTTGAGGTCCTCGTACCAGGGGTCGGTCGGCGGCACCATGCTGCCGACGAGGGTGCCGTGGCCCGCCCAGCACGTGTCGAGCAGGGCCTTGTGGTCGATGGCGTAGCGGGCGGCCTGGCGGACCTTGGCGTTGTCGAAGGGCGCCTTGCCGTTGTTCATCGACAGCAGCACCTCGCCGTTCGTCGTGCCCTCGACGATCTCGTAGGCGTCATTGCCCTGGAACTGCGCGAGCGACTCCGGAGCCTGGACCGTCCCGATGACGTTGATCGTCTTGGTCAGCAGCGCATTGTTGAGGGCGGTCGGGTCCTTGAAGTACTTGAAGGTCACCTGCTGGAAGTAGGGCTTCTTCCCCCAGTAGGAGGGGTTGGCCTTGAGGCTGATGGAGTCGCCCCGGCGCCACTGGTCGAAGACGTAGGGCCCGGTGCCGACCGGCTTGGTGGCGAGGTCGGCGGTCTCCTTCTCGGTCATCATCGCGCCGACACGGGTGGACATCCGGTAGAGCCAGTTGTTGCTCGGCTTGCTGAGGGTGACCTGCAGCTTGGTGTCGCTGAGCGCCTTGGCGGCCGCGACGACGCTCATGGCGGCCTTGAGCGAGACCGTCCAGTCCTGCTTGACGCGGTTGATCGAGTAGACGGCGTCCTTGGCGGTGAAGGGCTGGCCGTCGCTGAACTTCGCGTTGTCGACGAGGTCGAAGGTGTAGGTGCGACGGTCCGGCGAGACGGTCCACGACTTGGCGAGCGCAGGCTTGAGGTCGCCCTGCTGGTCGACCTTGACGAGCGTCTCGTAGACGTTGTCGAGCAGCGCCTGCGGGATCGCGGCACCGTCCTTGGTCGTGAAGTCGAGGCTTGCCGGCTCGGCGACCAGTCCGACGGTGAGGGAGGTGTCGCCGCCGGAGCTACCGGCTCCCCCGGTGCCGCCCGAGCCACCGGCGCCGGAGGTTCCCGAGCCGGCCGAGCAGGCCGCGGTGAGGGCAAGGAGCAGCGTCGCCGACGCGGCCGTGCCGATGCGGGTGTGCTTCATCGTGACTCCATCTCGTGCAGGACCGCTGTGGCCAGCTGCGAGGTGCTCGCCGTGCCGCCGAGGTCAGGGGTGTGGTGGTGCGGTGAGCGAAGGGTCGCGGCCAGGGCCGTGCGGACGGACTGGGCGGCTGCGGTGCGGCCGAGGTCGTCGAGGAGCATCGCACCCGAGAGCAGGCACGCGGTGGGGTTGGCGATGCCACGACCCGCGATGTCGGGCGCCGAGCCGTGGACCGGCTCGTAGACACCGGGGACGCTCCCGCCGGGCAGGACGTTGGCGCTCGGCGCCATCCCCATACCGCCGGCGAGCACAGCCGCGAGGTCGCTGAGGATGTCGCCGAAGAGGTTGCCCGCGAGGAGGACGTCGAGCGAGTGCGGACTCTGCACGAGCCGGGCGGCCATGGCGTCGACGAGCACGACCTCGAGCTCGACGTCCGGGTGTCGCTCTGCCACCTCCCGGACGACTGCGTCCCAGAGTGGGTAGCCGTGACGCATCGCGTTCGACTTGGTGACCAGCGAGAGGCGCCCGCGTCGCTGCTCGGCGAGGGTGAACGCGTGCTCTGCAGCGCGCTCGATGACACGCCGCGAGTGCACGGCGACCTCGATCCCGAGGTCGTGCCCGGTGCCCGCGTGGGCCAGACCACCCGCCCCGACGTACTCGCCCTCGGTGTTCTCACGCACGATGACGAGGTCGACCCCGTCGACATCCTTGACTCGGCTCGGCACACCCTCGAAGGCCCGCACCGGACGGATGTTGACGGCAAGGTCGAGCTGCTGGCGCAGGCCGATGATCAGGCCCCAGACCAGCTCGTGGTCGGGCACGTCGGGTCGCCCCACCGCTCCGAAGAGCACGGCGTCGTGAACCCGCACCGTGTCGCCGGCGTCGGGGGGCATCGCGGCACCCTCGCGCACGAATCGGTCTGCGCCCCAGTCGAGCTCGGTGACCGCGAGATCCTCGCCCTGGCTTGCCAGAGCGGCAGAGAGGACCGGCAGCGTGGCAGCGACGACCTCGGGGCCCACCCCGTCACCGGGGATCGCTGCGAGTCTCACCGTCATGGGTCTCCTTGCTCAGCGGAGGGGGTCATCGTCGACGTTACGAATTCACTGGTCTGACCAGTGGACTTTTTCACTGTGACAGGTACCGTTTCTCTCATCAGGCCGGATGTCAAGAGCTCGTCCGGCGAGTCAGACGGCCTCAGGGCCGTCCCACGCGGAAGGCCGTCCATGCCGCACTCGTCTGGCCGACCAGCCAGCCTCAGCGCCGCCGAGCTCGTCACCGCGTATGCCGCCGGAGACCTGTCGCCCGTGGACGTGGTCGAGGACGTGGCCGCCGTCATCGAGGCTCGAGAGCCCGAGCTCAACGCCTTCTGGCAGGYCGACCTCCGGAGCGCCCTCACGGCCGCGCGCGCCAGTGAGCAGCGTTGGGACAGGGGCCAGCCCGCTGGACCGATTGACGGCGTGCCCGTCACCGTGAAGGAGAACCTCGCCCGAGCCGGGGTCCCGATGCCCGCCGGGAACGCCGGCGTGGATCCGGTCGTCCCGCTTCGCAGCAGCCCGGTCGTCGAACGCATCGAAGAGTCCGGCGGCGTCATCCTCGGCTCCACCGTCATGCCGGACTGGGGCATGCTCAGCTCCGGCGTGTCGAGCCTGCACGGGGTGACGCGCTCGCCCTGGAACACCTCACTGACGACCGGCGGCTCGAGCTCCGGTGCCGGAGCGGCCGCGGCCGGCGGCTACGGTCCGCTCCACGTGGGCACCGACATCGGTGGCTCCATCCGGCTCCCGGGCACCTGGCTGGGTCTGACCACCCTCAAGCCCAGTGCCGGGCGCGTACCGCTGGACACGCCCTACCTCGGCCGGGCGGCCGGTCCGCTGGCCCGTTCGGGGCGCGACGCGGCCCTGCTCCTGTCGGTCATCAGCCGGCCCGACGTCCGAGACTGGACGAGCCTGCCACCCGAGGATCTCGGCACCGTGCTCCCCCCGGAACCACGCGACGTCCGCGGCCTGCGCGTGGGCCTGCATCTCGACGCCGGCTGCGGACTGCCGCTGGAGCCGGAGGTGCGCCAGGCCGTCGAGGCGGCCGCCGCGGTCTTCGCCGAGGGCGGGGCCGAGGTCGAGACCCTGCCGCCCTTCATGACTCCGCGCATGCTGCACGACCTCGACGAGTTCTGGCGGGTGCGCTCGCTCGCGGACTTCCAGGCCCTGAGCCCGGCAGCCCGCGAGCGGGTCCTTCCCTTCATCCAGCGGTGGGTGCTCGCGGTGCGAGAGGTGGACGGCACGACCGTCCTTCGCGACTACGCCAGCATCATGGCTCTCCAGCGGGCCACGGTGGCGGCCACCGAGCCGTACGACCTCGTGCTCTCCCCCGTGGCGCCGGTGACCGCCTTCCCTGCCGAGTGGCCCATGCCGTGGGGTGAGGAGGATCGGGGCATGGCGCACATCGGCTTCACCGCGCCCTACAACATGTCGGGACAGCCGGCAGCGTCGGTCAACTGCGGGTTCACGCACGATGGCCGCACCATCGGGTTGCAGGTGTCGGGCAGGCGCTTCGACGACGTCGGTGTGCTCTGCGCCGTCGACTGGTTCGAGGGGCACCGCCCCGACTCGGCGAAGCCGGCGTGGCCCATTCCCGAGATGAGTGACATCGGTGGCTCCCGTGGCTGAGGTGACGGCCCCCGCCTTCGAGACGGTCCGCCCGGTGCGCCTCTACGAGCGCATCGTCGAGCAGGTCGAGGCGGCGATCGCGAGCG
Source organism: Terrabacter sp. P5_B1 (assembly GCF_056400505.1). Lineage (NCBI taxonomy): Bacteria > Bacillati > Actinomycetota > Actinomycetes > Micrococcales > Intrasporangiaceae > Terrabacter > Terrabacter sp. P5_B1. The sequence goes on along the minus strand of NZ_JBFULD010000037.1, from coordinate 3,130 downwards.
GCGAGCTGCGTCCCGGTCAGCGGCTGCCGAGCGAGCGCGAGCTGGTCGTGCAGTTCGGCACCAGCCGGGCCACCGTGCGTGAGGCCCTGCGGGTGCTGGAGAGCAACGGCGTGGTGCGCTCGCGGCCGGGCGACCCGAACGGCCCCGAGGTCCTTCCCTTCACCACCGGCGGTCTGACGAAGCAGATGCGCCGGCTGGCCCGGGCCGATGGCCTCACCCTCTCGCAGCTGCTCGTCTCCCGGATGATGCTCGACTCGACGGCGAACCGGCTCGCCGCCGTGCTGCGCACGGAGGCGGAGCTCGCCGAGATGGACGCCGCCATCGAGCAGATGCGCACCGCCGTGGATGGCGGGTACGGCTCGTTCAGCGAGGCCGACTTCGCCTTCCACGAGGCCATCGCCCGCGCGAGCGGCAACACCCTCATCCAGGTCTGCAACGGCGTCGTCCGCGACACCGTGCTCTCCCTGATCTCGGACAAGATCGCGCACGCCCGCAACGCCCAGGTCCTCATGAGGCGCTCCCTCCATCACCACGAGCAGGTGCTCGCCGCGATCCGGGCCGGCGACGGCCCCGAGGCCGGCCGGGCCTCGCTGCACAGCCTCTACGACTACTACGCGAGCTACGTCCCCAGGGCCGAGCGCGCAGCGCTGCAGGCCCTGCTCGACGACTGAGCGCCCCGGCACGGCAGAATGCGTGGCTCGATGTGTCGTCAGAGGAGAACAGCCCAGTGAGTGTGCAGGTGAAGGTGCCGTCGATCGAGCGTCGCATCGCAGAGGAGCTCGGCGTCCGTGACGGGCAGGTGACCGCCGCCGTCGGGCTGCTCGACAGCGGGTCGACCGTCCCCTTCGTGGCCCGGTATCGCAAGGAGGTCACCGGCGGCCTCGACGACACGCAGCTGCGCACGCTCGAGGAGCGTCTCGGCTACCTCCGCGAGCTCGAGGAGCGTCGCGCGGCCGTGCTCGCATCCGTCGAGGAGCAGGGCAAGCTCGACGACGCGCTCCGTGCGCAGATCCTCGCCGCCGAGACGAAGGCCCGCCTCGAGGACATCTACCTCCCGTTCAAGCCGAAGCGCCGGACCAAGGCCCAGATTGCCCGGGAGGCGGGGCTGGAGCCGCTCGCAGACCTGCTGATCGGCTCTCCCGACATCGACCCGTCATCTGCCGCAGCAACATTCGTCGATGCCGACCGCGAGGTCGCGGACGCCGCGGCCGCTCTCGATGGTGCCCGCGCCATTCTCGTCGAGCGCTTCGCCGAGGACGCCGACCTCATCGGCGACCTCCGTGAGCGCGTCTGGAAGCACGGGCACATCGGCTCCCGCGTGCGCTCCGGCAAGGAGGAGGAGGGCGCGAAGTTCTCCGACTACTTCGACTTCTCCGAGCCCCTCTCCAAGCTGCCGTCCCACCGCATCCTCGCCCTCTTCCGGGGAGAGAAGGAGGACGTCCTCTCGCTCGAGATCATCCCCGACGACCCGGCGGCCGAGCAGCAGCCCGGCCCCACGGCATACGAACGCGCCATCGCGCGCCGCTTCGGCATCGAGAACGCCGGGCGCCCCGCCGACCAGTGGCTGGCCGACACCGTGCGCTGGGCCTGGCGCACGAAGATCCTCGTCCACCTCGGCATCGACGCCCGTATGCAGCTGCGCCGAGCGGCCGAGGAGGAGGCCGTACGCGTGTTCGCCGCCAACCTGCGCGACCTGCTGCTCGCTGCCCCCGCCGGCGCACGCACCACGATGGGCCTCGACCCGGGCTTCCGCACCGGCGTCAAGGTCGCGGTCGTCGACGGGACGGGACGCGTCGTCGCGACCGAGGTCATCTACCCGCACGTCCCGCAGCACCAGTGGGACCGCTCGCTCGCCACGCTGGCCGGCCTGGCCAAGGAGCACTCCGTCGACCTCATCGCCATCGGCAACGGCACGGCCTCTCGCGAGACCGACCGGCTCGCCGCCGACCTCATCAAGGCCCACCCGGAGCTGAAGCTGACGTCGGCCGTCGTCTCGGAGGCCGGCGCCTCCGTCTACTCCGCGTCGGCGTTCGCCTCGCAGGAGCTGCCGGGCATGGACGTCTCGCTGCGCGGAGCCGTCTCGATCGCCCGCCGCCTGCAGGACCCGCTCGCCGAGCTCGTCAAGATCGACCCGAAGTCGATCGGCGTCGGGCAGTACCAGCACGACATCAGCCAGACCGCCCTCTCGCGTTCGCTCGACGCGGTCGTCGAGGACTGCGTCAACGCGGTGGGCGTCGACGTCAACACCGCCTCGGCTCCCCTGCTGACACGCGTCTCGGGCATCACCCCGGGTCTGGCCGACAGCATCGTCGCGCACCGCGACGCGGTCGGCGCCTTCCGCACGCGCAAGGCGCTCAAGGACGTGCCGCGCCTCGGACCCAAGGCGTTCGAGCTGGCTGCCGGCTTCCTGCGCATCCCGGGAGGCGACGACCCCCTCGACGCGTCGGCCGTGCACCCGGAGGCCTACCCCGTGGTGCGTCGGATGCTGGAGTCGACGGGGCAGAAGCTGACGTCACTCATCGGCAACACGACTGCGCTGCAGGCCATCCGGCCTGCCGACTACGTCGATGACACCTTCGGCCTCCCCACGGTCACCGACATCATCAGCGAGCTCGACAAGCCCGGCCGCGACCCGCGACCGACCTTCAAGACAGCCACCTTCAAGGAGGGCGTCGAGGAGATCAAGCACCTCGAGCCGGGCATGACGCTCGAGGGCGTCGTCACCAACGTCGCGGCATTCGGGGCCTTCATCGACATCGGCGTGCACCAGGACGGCCTGGCCCACGTGTCGGCCCTGTCGAAGAACTTCGTGCGCGACCCGCGCGAGGTGGTCAAGCCCGGCGACGTCGTCATGGTGAAGGTGCTCGACGTCGACGTCCCGCGCAAGCGCATCTCCCTCACCCTGCGTCTCGACGACGAGGTGACCGGTGGGCCCAGGGAGCGCGGTGGACAGGGGGCGCCGGGCGCACCGGGCGGCCAGTCCCGGGGAGGCCAGGCGCGCGGGGGGCAGCCCCGTGGAGGCCAAGGGCGCGGTGGACAGCCTCGCGGGAGCCAGGGATCGACGGGCCAGGGCGACCGCGCCCGTCGAAAGGACGCGCCCCCCGCCGGGGCCATGGCGGAGGCCCTTCGC
>NZ_JBFULD010000036.1:0-18889 GCF_056400505.1 Terrabacter sp. P5_B1 | reverse complement strand
GGGCGGGGGTGGGCACGCAGCCGCGGCGGGTCAGCGCGTCGGCGAGGTCGGACCGGTCGGCGACGACGGCCACGAGGGGAAACAGGCTCACGAAGGGGCCTCCTGTCCGAAGATACTTCTGCATTGCTGCCTTGCTGAGAGAGAATCTACGGGCCAGTGGCGCACCAACGCCAATTCATCTCGCCACGGCGTGCGATGACGCACACCTGGGCTCAGGCCACCCGAGCCGGCGCACACGAAAGGGCGGCCGCTCCTCCCCTGAGAGAGCGACCACCCTTCGCGCTGCGGTTGCCGCGGAGCCGTGGCTCACGCGACACCCGGACTCACTTCGACGACGTCTGCTTCTGCGTCTCGGCGTTCGTCTTGCACTTCTTGCCCATGGCGTCGAGCTTGTCGCCGGCGGCCGACACGACCTGGCGCTGGCCGTGCCAGTCGCTCTGGAACTGCTCGGCGTCGGTGCCGCCCCAGTTGCCCTTGATGGTGGAGACGGCGCCGTTGACGGCCTCGACGATGCCGTCGAGCTCGCCCTTGTAGCCGACGAGCTTGTCACCGGACGCGGACACCGCGTCGGCGTTCATACCCTTCTTGTAAACAGCCATGTCAGTTCCCCTTCAGAAGTGAAGCGTGCGTTGGTCTTGGGTGAGCGAAGGTCGATCAGTACTGCGACGAGGTGCTGCGCTGCTGCGAGACCTCGTGGTCGATCGTCGACTTCATCTCGGTGAGCAGCTTCTGGGCCTTCTGGAGCTCGGGACGGTGCGTGCCGGTCCACTCCTGCTCGAACTGCTTGGAGTCGTCACCCTGCCAGTTCTGCTTGAGCGACTCGACCTCCGCGTCGACCTTGCCGATGAGCTTCTGGATGGCCTCCGCCTGCTGCTGCAGGACGTTGCCCTGGGCGTTGACCTCATCGTCGTTCATACCGAGCCAAGCCATGACCTTCTCCTTTGCCTGTGTTCCCCCGACTGATTCGGGAAGTTCTCTTCCGGACCAACCGTGCAGGCCCGCGCTGTTCGAGACTTCTCGACGTTCTGACACCTTCGGGCGGTTCATCCGATGGGTGGCTTTCGTCGACATGCAGAACCTATGTCAGCCTTCGGGGGGTGTCGATGGGGAGCACTCCCCATGATTTCGCCGCCTCGCGGACCCCGATGGCGCATGCCGTGAGCGTCCTTCGACTCCCTTGTGCCACAACGCTTTCGGCGGGCTGAGCGAGCTCACGGCAGAGCCGCCTGGAGCAGCTCGAAACGGCCCTTCTCGATGAGGAAACCGCGTCCCGGGGGGAGCTCGGCCCGGTTGAGGGCGGGGAGGTTCGCCTTGAAGACGGAGAGCCCCTCGTTGCCGTCCGGGTGCAGGGCGAGGCCCGAGCGCGAGGTCTTGAGCAGTGCCTGCAGGCCGAAGTTGCTGCTGAAGAAGGCCGCCTCACCCTCGGCGACGACGAGCTGGTCGTTGTCGACGCAGGCCTTGGTCAGGGTCGTCAGGGCGTTCTCGGCGCCCGACGGCGCGAGGTCGTCGATGCGCTCGACGAAGACCGCGACGGGCCTCGTGACGCGCCCCTCCTCGATGTCGGCGGCGAGCCGGGTCGCGAGCGCCGTCGTGGCCTCCCCGCCGACCGCGGTCTCGGTCCAGATGCCGAGGTCGAGCAGCTCCGAGGTCCGCCGCGGCGTCATGAGGTAGAGCGCCGAGGCCGAGCTGAACCGGAAGAGGCCGGCCGCCGTCGTGGCCACCGCCGTCGTGCGCCCCGAACCGGAGGGCCCGGTGATGATGAAGGTGCCCTTCGGGTCGAAGCCGTGCGGCTCGAGGCTCGAGGAGGCGACCCCGACGACGGGTCGACCGCCGAACTCCGACGGCAGGTCGCCGAGCGGGATGACCTCGGCGAGACTCTCGATCTGCGGCGCCTGGCTGACACCGGCCTTGCGCGTCGCGTCGGCGAAGGCCTCGATCGCCGCGGCCTGGACGGTGACGTCGGACGAGCCGCCGAGCACCGCGACCTGCACCTCGGACCCTGACATGAGGCCTCGTCCGGGCGGGGAGGCCATCGTCAGGACGTCGCCGGGCACGCCGAGGACGGAGTAGTCGTCGACGTTGCTCATGCGCAGGATGATCCGTCCCTGCACCGCCGCGGCGAGGTTGGTGGGCAGGCCGGTGCGCTGGTCGGAGGCGATGATGAAGTGCACGCCGACCGGTCGTCCGTCGGCCGCGAGACCGGCGAGCAGGTCGAGCCACTGGAAGCGTCCGCCCACCTCGTAGGCCTGCCGGAACGCCGTCATGTTGTCGATGAGGACGAGCACGCGCGGCTCGTCAGGTCGAGCGCCCAGGCGGCGGTAGTCGGTGATCGTCGCGGCACTGACGCCGGAGTAGCGCGAGGCGCGCTCGTCGATCGTGGCGCGCAGCATGCGGAGCAGCCGGGTGACGCGCTCGTGGTCACCGCCCGGCACGATGGATCCGACGTGCGGCAGCGTCTCGAGCATCGCGAGACCGCGGTTGCCGAAGTCGAGGCCGTAGACGTGGCAGGGACCGCCGCGCACCGTGTAGCCGGCCGCGACCGCCATCGAGCGCAGGAAGACGGACTTGCCCGAGCCGGACGTGCCGTAGATCGCGATGTTGCCCTCCTTGTCGGGGCGGAACGCGATCTCGGGCTGGACCTGCTTGTCCGGGTCGTCGGCCACGCCGAAGACGAGCTCGTCGTCGCGGCGCTCCGTCGGCAGCGTCGCGAGGTCGTAGACCGCGCGCATGTCGGGTAGCCACGGCTTGCGTGGCTTGGGCAGCTCGGCGACGCGCGCGGCGCGGCCGAGCGTGGCGACGAGACGCTGGATGTCGGTCGGGCCGAGGTCGGCCGCCTCGTCGGCGCCCTCGACGCGCGGCGGCTCCCACTCGGTGCCGCGGCCGAAGGTCAGCGTCTCGACCTTCATGTCGGGCGGCGGCGGGACGTCCGAGGTCCACCCACCGGCATACCCCGTCTGGAAGGGGACGAGCCGGCCCGGGCCGGTCTTGGACACGGCCCGGCCGGGGAGGGCGGGGTCGAAGAACGCCGCCTCCTTGGACCCGAGCACGTCGTCGGAGTCGTTCTCGTCGGCCATCCGCAGCGCCATCCGCAGGTTGGTGTTGGCGCGCAGGTTGTCCTTGATGACACCGGCAGGACGCTGCGTGGCGAGGATGAGGTGCAGGCCGAGCGAACGGCCGCGCTGGGCGACGTTGACGACGCCGTCGACGAACTCGGGCACCTCCTGGACGAGGGCGGCGAACTCGTCGACGACGATGATGAGCGACGGCGGGGCGTCGACCTCGCCGCGCCGCTCGAGCTCGACGAGGTCCTTGGCCTTGTGCCGGGCGAGCAGGTGCTCGCGGTAGTGCAGTTCGGCCGCGAGCGACGCGAGCGCACGCCGCACGAGGTGCGGCGACAGGTCGGTGACGAGGCCGACCGTGTGCGGCAGCTTGACGCAGTCGCGGAAGGCCGAGCCACCCTTGTAGTCGACGAGCAGGAAGGTGACGCGCTGCGGCGAGTGGGCGGCGGCCATGCCGAGGATCCACGCCTGGAGCAGCTCGGACTTGCCGGCACCGGTCGTGCCACCGACGAGGGCGTGCGGTCCGTCGGAGCGGATGTCGACGGAGAAGGTTCCCTGGCTCGACTGTCCGACGATGGCGCGCAGGTTGCCGGGCTTGCGCGGCAGGACCGCCGGCGCATAGGGGCCGGTGAGGATCGAGCGGGACTCACCCCACTTCTCGATGACGGCCTGCTCGGAGCTCGCGAGGTCCGTGCCGGCGAGGGTGAGGAGCGAGACGGCCCGGGGCAGGTCGCTCGCGTCGTCCACCGGCACGCCGGCGTCGACGACGGGCGCGAGCTGGCGCGCACACGCCATGGCCTCGTCGTAGCCGATGCGGTCGACGGCGACAGGCTGCACCTCCTCGCCCGCGTGCACGAAACCGGCGAGCGAGCCGTGGTCGTCGCTGACGACGAGGAAGGTGTGGCACGCGGCCGGCAGCAGCTGCTGGGTCTCGGCGACCCAGAACACCACGATGCCGTGCCGGTGGCCGCGCTCGGCGATGGCGACGAGGCGGCTGCGGTCGATGGGGGCGTCGCTCTCGACGAGCACGAGGACGGTGGGACGCTCGGCGTCCGCCTGCTCCTGCTCCTTGCCGGTGCCCTTGGCCTCGATGATGTCCTCGAGGGCGTCGGCGAGCGCCGAGCACCCGGGTGCGCTCGCAGCGAGGTGGTCGACCTCGATCGGGCTGTGCGGCGACGTCGTGTGCGGAAGCCACTTGACGAAGTCCCAGTCACGGGCGGAGCTGCCGGAGGCGAAGGAGCAGACCGCGAGCTCGGCCGGTGAGTGCAGCGACGCCATCTGGAGCACGAAGGAGCGTGCCGCGCCGAGAGCGCTCGCGCGCTCTCCGGCGATGCCGACGGCACCGTCGGTCAGGGGGGTGGCCACGACGGGGACGTCGTGGACGACCTCGAGACCCTGCAGCTCCTCCGAGACCGCGAGCCAGGCCTCCGCCTTGGAGCGGCCGACGGCCGGCATCTTGATCGCGGACCGGGACGGACGGGTGCCGAGGCCGAGGCGGAGCTCGCCGAAGCCGTTGCCGTCGCGGCGGCGGGTCCACAGCAGGGCGCTCCGGTCGCGGACGGCGGTGAGGCAGTCGACGCCGCTGGGGTGCTCGGCGCGCCGGGTGTTGCCCTCGACCTCGAGCGACCCGCGGATGCGCTGCGAGAGCAGCTCGAGGTCCTCGCGGAAGTCCGCCATCGCCTGCGCGTACTCCTTCTTCTGCTGGCGCCGCGCCTCGTAGTACGTGCCGGCCATCATCATCGGCATCATCAGCATGAAGATGATCGAGAAGGCACTGCGCGTGATGAGGTACACGACGATGCCCATGAGCAGCGGCACGACCATCGCGACGAGCGGCATCGGGTTCAGCTTGCTCCGCTCGGGCAGGTCGGGGACCTGCCACTCCTGGCCGGAGAAGAGCGGTGCCACCCGGGGCGAGCGGGAGAAGGCGACGGTGCCGGCGTCGCCGGACAGGACGCCGCTCCCGGGACGGCTGACGACGCCGTCTCCGTGGAGGAGCACCTCGAGCTCGGTGTCGCCGACGCGCACGACGTCGCCGCTCTTGAGGTGGGCGCGCGTGACCTGCTGTCCACCGGCGGTGATGCCGTTGGCCGAGCCGAGGTCGACGACCTCGACGACCTCCTGGATGACGAGCTTGGCGTGCTTGCGCGAGACGGACTCGTCGGACAGCTGCACCTCGCATCCGCGACCACGGCCGACGTATGCCGTCCCGCGGGCGAGCGGGAACTCCTTGCCCGCGTCTGGGCCGGACCGGATGTGGGCGACGGCCGCCGGACGGCCCCGGTCGACGAAACCATCCCCGGCGCAGGTCACCGACACGCGCATGCCCGACTGCAGACCGCTCTCGGCGACGGTCGAACGCGGGTCGAGCCCACGCAGGTCCTGGTCGACGAGGGCGAGGGTCATCGCGGCGTCGACCCCGAGCCCGCTCGAGCGGTTCGGGTCGGCGGCCGCGAGGTAGGAGGCGAGGTCACCGACCGTGGTGGCGGAGTCCGTCGTCGCGACGAGGTCGGTCTCGCGGTCCCCCGAGCGGAGGACGAACTTCAGCTTCACGCGTCTCTTCCCTTTCGTGCCGCCCGGGCGCTCTTGGCGCTGGGCGCCATGGTGCCCCGCCACGTCGTCGTCGCCGGTTCGCGGCGGGTGGGCGCACCTCGGCCCTGGCGGCGCGAGGTGCGGATGCGGTCGGGCCCGAGGCCGGAGCCGCCCGGCTGGTGCTCTCGGAAGGTGCGCAGCGAGACGTCGCCGCGCAGTCTCTGCCAGAGGCTCTGATGGCTCCGGATCCGCCGGCGCGCCGTCTCGACGTCGGCCCAGAAGGCGTCGACCTCCTCCGGCGTCGGCTCGGAGACGTCGAAGAYGTGGCCGTCGGCGGCGGCCGCGAGCGGTACGAGGGCCAGGTCACGAGCCTGTCGAGTGCTCACTTCCCCCCCGTCAGGGGAAGGTGTGGCCGCTCCGGAACCCGGGGGGAAGTGAGCACTCGACGGAGCACTCGACGGAGCACTCGACGGGACGGGGGCGCCCATGAGGGCACCGTCGACGACCGGGCTCGGCTTCTCGGGCGCGGGACCGTGGACGTGCTCCTCCAGGGCGCGCGCCTGCTCCAGTCGGGTTCCCTTGGCCGGCAGGGGCATGCGTAGGTCGCGGGCGGTGTCGACGACCTCGCGCCAGCCGCCGCTGACCCGGCTCGCCGTCTCGCCTGTCGTGCGCCGACGCCGCCGGCGGAGCCACTTGGCTCCCCGGATGGCGCCGTAGGCGAGGAGCACGACGAGCAGCGGGATCACGACGAAGAAGAAGAGCCAGCGCAGCCAGTCCGGCCAGTTGTTCGGGTCGAGCGGGTTCTTGTCGTCCTTCTGCGGGGTCTTCAGCTGGGTCGCGTTCTGCGCCTGGTCGGGACCCTGGAGGACGCTTGGCGGGTTGTTCGCCGCGGGTGGGGGCACCTGGGCGCCGGTCTTCTTCTCCTCGGACTTCTGGATCAGCTGCTGCGGCTTCTTGTTGCGGTCCGGGACGAACTGCCTCCAGTAGATCGGCTGCCACGAGCCGTCGGTCCGTGCGACCTCGACCCAGGCGTGGACGTCCTTGCCCTTGATGGCGCCGGTGGCGTCGGGCTCGGCGCCGAGGACCACCCGGGCGGGCACCCCGAGGCGGTTGGCCGCGAGGGCCAGCCCGGCGGCATACTGCTCGTCGTCGCCGGCGAGCTGGGTGGCCTTCATGAACTGCGTCATCCGCCGGAGGCTGTGACCCGGGAGGAAGATGTTCTGGTAGTCGCCGGGGGCGCCGCCGTCGGTGTAGGCGCCGTCCTGCATGGCCTTGGCCACGGCGACGACCTTCTCCCACTGGCCGTCGACGCGCTCGGTCCACGGCGAGATCTTGTCGTCGACGAACGTCAGGTTCTGGCTGTCGACGACGGTGCCGTCGGCGACGTCGACGCTCTTCGGCAGCTGCGCGTCGACCTTCTGCGCCAGCGCGGTGACCGTGTAGGTGTCGCCGGCCTGGAGCTTCTCGGGCAGGACGCCGGTGTTGGTGTCGACGTTGAAGCGCAGGTCGGTCCGGAGCTGGTCCGCGCGTGAGCCACCGAAGTCGAGACCGGTGACGGTGCCGAACGTCGGCAGCCACACGTCGTTGTAGCCACTTGCCGCAACGCTCACCGTTGCCGTCACCGGGTCTCCGGCGCCCTCGGCCGCGATGTGGCTGCCGACCTTGCGGAAGCCCGCACCGTCGGGGGTGTCGCCGCTGCCGTCGTTGGCGAGCTTGCCGGCGCCCCAGACGAAGTCGTCGTAGGAGTCGAGAGCGGCGATGCGCACCGGCACGCCCTGCGGCAGGCCCGTGACCGTCAGCAGGGTCTTGTCGAAGAGCTGCGCACCGTTGGGCTCGGTGTACTGCCGGAATCCGGCGAGCGGAGAGGCGTACTGGGTCACGTCGAAGGGCGGCACGAGGGCCGAGCGGAAGACCGTGCGCTCGGCGCCGTCGGCGCCGGGCAGCAGGGGCCCGGCGAAGAAGCCACCCACGGTCGCGACGGCGAGCAGCGCGGCGGTCGTGACCGCGCGGGTCGTGCGGCCGGCACCGTTCTGCAGGGCGGGCCGGTTGCGGTTGCTGCGCAACGCGGTCCAGCCGATGGCGACGAGGGCGAAGACGGCGCCCTGGAGCAGCACCGCCGCGGGCGTCAGCGTGCCGAGCACGATCGAGGCGACGAGGAGCAGCACCGGCGCGACGAGCGCGAGGACGGCGCCCGCCCAGCGACGCGCGACTCCATAGGTCAGCGCGGCGCCGGCGAGCCCGAAGAGGAACGGCAGGGCCATGTAGGGACCCTCGGAGTCGACGGGGGCGAGCGCTGTCAGCAGCTCCTTCCAGCCGGGGACCGCCATGTGCACGAGCGTCGCGAACGTCTGCCCCGACGGGATGAAGCCCGCCACGAGGTCCTCGCGGACCGCGACGGGCCCTCCGAGCAGGAGGTAGGCCGCCGCGACGGCGAGCAGCGTGACGATGCCGTAGGCCCGGAACGTCGCGGTGACGTGGGTGACGAGCAGGCCGATGACGAGGCCGGCGATTCCGACCCAGAGCCAGCCGAGGCCGAAGAAGGTCGTGCGGAAGCCGACGAGCGCCAGCGCGACGAGCAGCAGCGCGAAGCCGGCGTCGACGAGGTGGGGGACGGTCGGGCGCAGCCGGACCAGCTGGGCACGGATGCGCTCGCCGGCCGACAGGGGCTTGACCAGCGCGGAGGGAGGAGGCGCCGGGATCGAGCCCATCGAGCCGGCCGGGCCCGGTGACGTCGGTGAGCTCATCGGGCCACCCCTGAGACGAGAAGCGTGCGGAGGTCCTCGAGCGCGGAGAGCGTGAGGATGACGAGGCCGCCGCCGTGACGGATGCCGTGCTCGGCCATCGGGTCGATGACGACGATGACGCGCCTGACCTCGGGCGGGAACTGTCCGGCCGCGCGCTGCAGCTCGACGAAGGGGCGGTGCGGACCCGTCACGAGGAAGCAGGTGCTCGTGTCGGGCGCCATCTCGGCCGCGTCGAGCGAGGTGGTGAAGAGGTCGACCGGTCCGGGCTCGACCCGCGACATCGCGTCGAGACCCACCTGTGGGACCGACTTCGTCACCTTCTGCGTGCCGCAGACGATGGTGGCGTCCTGCTCGTCGAGCATGACCCGGACCATGATCGAGCTGCCGACCGAGATCGCCGTCTCGACGTCCGCCTGGATCGCCGTCGGGGCGTTGGCGGCCATGACGTCGCGCTCGACGTCGCGGTCGGTCCGCCCAGTCCTGCCGTGGCCGGAGCGGTACTGCTCCGGGTCGGGGTCGACGATGACCGTGACGTGCGAGCGCCGGGTGTCGAGGAACTGGCGCACGAGGAGCTTGCCGGCCTTGGCCGAGCTGCGCCAGTGGATGTAGCGGCGGTCGTCACCCGGCTGGTACTCCCGCAGCGCGTGGAAGGCGAGGTCGCTCATCGAGACGTCCTCGGTGGTGCTGCCCTCGAGGTCTCGGAGGAGCCCTGCCCCCAGCGACTCCAGGGCGACCGTGCGCGGGTGGACGAAGAGCTCGGTGCGCTCGGTCCACGTCAGGGTGCGGCGCATCAGGCCGAGCGGGTCGCCCTGCACGGTCGTCGCCGGGCCGACCTGGATGACGCCGCGGCGTGAGGTCGGGACGACGAAGAGCTCCTCGTGCGCGGTGCCGGGGGTCAGCGGGGGCAGCACGAACCGGGCGGCCGACAGGCCCACGGGCAGCTCGACGAGGATCGCCAGCATCGGCGTGCGCGCCTCGTTGGTGACGCGGATCCGGCCGGTCGCGGGCTCGCCGACGACGACCCGGCGCGGGTCGACCTCGGCGAGGATGCGGACCTTGGTCCGGCCGAGCGCGAGGGCGAAGCAGATGAGGAAGAGGAGCAGGGCCGCAGCGGCGACCATGAGCAGCTCGGTCCATCCCCAGCGTGCGCCGACGGCCCAGCAGACGACGCCGAGCGCGAGGATCGTCCACCCGAGCGGCGAGATCCACCGCAGGAGGCCGGCGACCGGACGCCAGACACCTTTGGTCTGGTCCGCCACCTGCTCGATGGAGCGGGTGATCGGCGTCGTGATCTGGCGGAGGCCACGGCTCGTCGAGCCCGGGACGGCGCGCGACGGCGCTGCCCCCTGGTCCTGCTGGGTCATGCGTTCCCCTTGGTTGCTTCGGCTCGAGTCGCCGGTCAGGCCGAGGCGCGCTCGGCCGGCGGCGCGATGTCGCCGAGGATCTGGTCGACGCACTGCTCGACGGTCGTGCCGGCGAACTGCGCCTCGGCGCCCAGCAGCAGGCGGTGGCTCAGCACGGGCTCGGCGAGCAGCTTGATGTCGTCCGGGACGACGTAGGTGCGACCCTGGCTCGCGGCCCACGTCTTGGCGCAGCGGACGTAGGCGAGGCAGCCTCGCACCGACAGGCCGAGCTTGAGCGAGGGGTGGCGACGCGACTCCTCGGCGATGCGGCTGACGTAGCCGAGGATCGCCGGGTCCACGTGCACCTCGTCGGCGAGCTTGCTCATCTCGACGATGACGTTGCTCGCGATGAGCGGGCTGAGCGTCTTCGCCCGGTCACGCGTCTTGGCGTCGGCGAGGACGGCGATCGTCGCCTCGTGGTCCGGGTAGCCGACGCTCGCCTTCATGAGGAAGCGGTCGAGCTGGGCCTCGGGCAGCCGGTAGGTGCCGGCCTGCTCGATGGGATTCTGTGTCGCGATGACCATGAACGGCTCACCGACCGAGTGCGGCTTGCCGTCGATGGTGACCCGGCCCTCCTCCATGACCTCGAGCAGCGCCGACTGCGTCTTCGGCGAGGCGCGGTTGATCTCGTCGGCCAGCACGATGGTCGCGAAGATCGGGCCCGGGTGGAACTCGAAGGTCTGCTTCGTCGGCTCGTAGATCGTCACTCCGGTGACATCGCTCGGGAGCAGGTCCGGCGTGAACTGGATGCGGCTGTGCGTGCCCTGCACTGTCGCCGAGAGGGCGCGGGCGAGCTGCGTCTTGCCGGTGCCCGGGAAGTCCTCGAGGAGCATGTGCCCCTCGGAGAGCAGGCAGGTGAGCGCGAGGCGCGTCACGTGCTGCTTGCCGAGGACGGCCTTCTCGATGTTGCCGACGAGCTGGTCGAAGGTGTGGGCGAACCACGTGACCTGCTCCTGGGTGATCCGACCGGTGGTGGGCGTGGCGGTCATGGGTGTCGTGCTCCTGTCGTGTTCATGCGGAAGGCGTTCGTATGCCGGGTGGCCCGGGGGGTTGGGCGTGCCGCCGACTCGGGCGCACGCCCATGGCGGGCGGGCGGTCGATGGAGGCTCACGAGCCCCCGCCCCAGGGACTGCGCTTCAACGAGTCGGAACCGTTGGACCCGGTGCAGGTGACCGAGATCCAGCCGCGCGAGAAGCCGTAGTACTTCGTCGACTGGTTGGTCCCCTCCATGGGTTCGTGGGTTCCCCGAGTGCCGTCATCGACGTTGTTGGGCCAGGCGTTGGGTCCCTGGTCGCTGTCGAAGACGCAACGGATGCTCCCCTGGAAGTTGTTCAGGTTGTATCCGATGAAGGGGCACTTGCCTGTGCTGCACCCGCTGGTGTAGCCGGCGTTGCCCGTCGGGTAGAGCGCCGTCACCTGCGGCTTGGGCGGCGGCGGCTGGGGGTCGGTCGTGCCGGTCACGTTCGCCGTCCACGGTCCGGGCCCGGAGTCCTGGGCGATGGCGCGCACCCGGATCGTCCGCGACGTCGAGTAGCCGAGGTTGTTGAAGGTCGTCGAGTGCGTGCCGGCCCCGACGGTCTGGTTGCGGTCGCCGTTGATCTCGTAACCGGTGATCGGCCGACCGTTGCTGGCCGTGGTCCCCCAGCTGAAGGTGATGCTGTTGCCGTCTTTGTTCGAGACGTGGAGGTTGGGCACGCCCTGGGTCGCGCCGTACGGCGAGATGGACTCCCCGCCGGAGGTCTGGCACAGGTTGGCACTGTTGCAGGTCGTCACCGTGATCGTCTGCGAGCCGACGGGAAGCGCGCCGGTGGTCTGGGTGCAGGACCCGGACCCACAGCTGAAGCTGCCGCGGGCCCCGCTGGACGTCGAGTACGTGACCCGCTGGCCACCGCCCGCGTGCGCGGCTCCCACCGTGTAGCTGATGTCGGCGGTCTTGTCGTCACGGGGGGTGACGGCGCGCGTGATGGCGGGCTTGTCGGGATAGCCGTTGGCCGTGTAGCTCCGGTAGTTGGTCTTGTCGGACGTCGCCGGGCCACCGTTGGTCGCGGTCACGACGTAGTCGACCGTCTGCCCCTGGTAGGGCACCGTGTCGCTCGCGACCCGGGAGTCGCCGCCCGAGCGGGTCGCGATGAGGTTCCACGCGCCGCCTCCGGTGCGCCGGAAGACGTCGTACTTCGTGATGGCCGGCCCGTTGGGGTCGGTCGAGGGCCAGGAGATCGACACCTGGGCGTTGGTCTCGCCGGGGACCGGTGAGCGAGGGCTCAACGTCGGCGCCGGCACCGCGGCCGGCTTGCCGAACGACTGCGCCTTGACGTCCGGTCCGAAGGGACCCCACCCTGCCTCGTTGTAGGCCTGGACCCGGATGTTGTAGGCGTCGTCGTTGATCAGGCCGGTGACGACCTTCGTCAGGGCCGGGGCCGGGACGTCCGCCTGCCCGGTGGCACCGGCGTTGCCACCGATGTCGACCCACTGGACGCGGTACTTCAGCACCTTGCTGCCCTCGTTGGGCGGCTCGGTCCAGCTCACGGTGAGCTTGCGGTCGCCCGGGGTGACGTCGCTGATCGACGTCGCCTTGGGCTTGGTGTCGGGACGCACCGTGTTGCTCGGCGGGCTCGGGTCCGACCAGCCCACCGGGTTGCGGCTGCGGACCGTGAACGAGTAGTCCTGACCGTTCGTCAGGCCGGTGACGGTGCACGGCGACGACGAGCAGGCCCTGGTGCCGCCACCGGGTCCGATCACCGTGACCTCGTAGCCCTGGATCGGGAGACCACCGTCGTAGGCCGGCGGTCGGAAGTCGACGCGCGCGCTGCTTCCGAGGATCCGGTCGGCCACCGCGACCGGCGCGGCTGCCGCGTCGGGCCTGCTCCGGACACTGACGCTGACCTCACCGAGCGCCGCGGGGCGTCCCGGCGCGTCGATGACCTGCACCGCGATGCTCGCGTCGCCGCGCGCCTTGTCGGCGGCCGTGACGGTGAGCTGGCAGCCGCTGGCCGAGGCACTGACACCCGTGCCGGACATCACCTGTGACCCCTGGACCGAGCACTTCGGCGCGGTCAGGGGGCTGTCGAGGTACTGCGCGAGGTTGATGGTGCGGCCCGTGCCGGCGATGAGGCCCTCGATGCGGACCGGGCGCAGGTTGGCGATCGGCGGCGAGCTGATGACCCTGACCTTGATCTTGAAGGAGTCCGCACCGCCCTTGGCCTTGACCGCGACGGCGCCCGTTGCGCCCTCCTTGGCGGCGGCCTGAGCCTTGAGGACGACCTGGCGCCCACCGGCACCGGCCTGGCTCAGGTCGACCCGGTCGATGGCCGGGTCCCATGCCGCCTCGTACTGCGCGTTGCCGGTGTCCATCCCGGTGGGCAGCCACGCGTGGCACAACCGCGGGATGTCGAACGAGCGCGCCGGGCCGTCGGCGACGAGCTGCACCTCGTGGTCGGGGCAGCGCAGCACCGGCACGTCCGGCCCGATCTGGACCGGGATCGTGACGTATGCCGTCTGGGCCGCCTTGTCTGCCGGTCCCGTCGCGTTCGTCACCTCGAGCATCACGGCTGCGGGACCGACGTAGCCGTTGGTCGACGTGAGGGTGAGGTCGGTGCCCGAGCCGGCCTCGGACTGGAGGTTCTCCTCGGGAGAGGTCGACAGGGTGTCGGGCGAGGTCAGCGTCACCTTGCCGCCACGCGGGTCGCTGACGTAGTCCCCGAGCGAGACCTTGGCGGTGGAGTCGGCACCCATCTTGATGGTCCTGCCGTCCACGACGTAGGGCGCGCCGTTGGTGCCGGCAGGGACGTAGACGAGCGCCATGGCCGAGGCGCCGTCGGCGTCCTCGATGACGTAGGGGACGACGCGGGCCTGCGGTCGCAGCTGGATGCGCAGCTTGCGGCCCTCTCGCACGACGCCGTCACCGATGAACTTCGTGATCTTGAGGCTCGCCTGGTCGCCGTCGAGGTCGCGGTCGTTGGCGAGCGCGTCCACGAGGATCGAGGTCTCGCCCTGCTTGGCGGTTCCCGTGTCGTCGACCGCGGTCGGCGGGTTGTTGAAGTCCTTCTGTCCGCGCACCGTCAACGTCGACTTCGACGGGTCGAAGAGGCCGTCCGTGATGCCGTAGGTGAGCACCTTGGCCGGGCCGTCCTCGGGCGCGACGACCTTGAAGCTGTCGTCCTTCTGGCGATGGAAGTCCTTGAGCACGTCGGCGTCGTTGAGCGTCGACAGGTCGACGAAGGACACGGAGTCCCCGGCCGCGATGAGGTCGTTGGAGAGCACGTCGGCGTGCACGGTGCGGCCGGGCGCCGCGACGACGTCGTCCTCGACGGCCACGGGCGGCTGCGGATCGCCGGGCTGGACCACGCCGACGCGCACGAAGCCCTCGCTCGTCAGGCCGAAGCGGTCGCGCAGCTGGTAGCGGATGACCTCGGTGCCCGCGCTGCGCGGGTACGCCTCGTAGCGGATCGTCGCCGCGCCGAAGCCGAGGACGCGGCCCAGCTTGAGGTCGACGGCCTTGCCGTCCTCACCGACGATGCCGCTGACGAAGGTGAGGTCACCGTCCGGGTCGACACCGCTCGTCGGGACCGTGATGGCCAGGGTGTCACCGGCGGTGACGCTCGCCGAGAAGCTCCGTGCCGACGGCGGCTGGTTGGGGTACTTCACGGCGTCGGGCAGCGGGTTGATGGTCACGTTGATGCGACCGGTCACGGCCCGGGCGCGCAGGCCCTCGGGGTAGGTGGCGTACTCGAGGATCGCGGCCTTCGAGCCCTTGAGCGCCTCCTGGTCGGGGACGTAGCGCACGACGGTCCCGGAGGCGAAGGCCTGGCCGCCGCCGGACAGGACCCTGACGCCGGCCGGGTCGAGCCTCAGCGGGATGCCCTCGCTCATCGAGTCGTTGTCGAGAGCCGGGATCGTCACGGCGTCACCGACGCGGACCGTCGCCACGTCGTCGACGACCGTCGGCAGGACCTTCTCCTTGGGCACCGGCTTCTGGACCACTGAGAGCTGGCCGACGGCCGTCTTGGTGCCGTCGCTGATGGTGTAGCTCACCGTGCCCCGGCGCGGCGTGTCACCGCCGAGCGGCGCCGTCGCCTCGACGCGGACCCACCGGCCCTGCACGACCGAGACCCGCAGCCAGGCGTCGCCCGTGACGACACGCTGGACGACGAGGACGTCGCTGCGCGGGCTGTAGTCGTTGGAGAGCACGTCGGCGATGACCGGCGTCTGCCCGCGCAGCACGGCCGCGTCGGGTGTCGCGACGGGCGGCAGGTCGACCGAGGGGTTGGGCATGATGTCGACGCGGATGCGGCCGACGCTGACCCCGGAGCCCACCTGGGCGGCATACGTGACCGTCGACGTGCCGGGCGTCTGGCCCGTCACGGTGAGGACGTTGGTGTCGAGGTTGGTGTCGAGCGTCAGCTGGCCCGGGCCCTTGACGGCCTGCGCCAGGCGCATGCGGGCCTGCGGGTCGGTGGGGTCGGCGCCGGCGATGTCGTTGCCGAGCGGCTGGAGCTGGACCGGCTTGCCGACGACGGCTCGCAGGACGTCCGGCTGGGTCTTCGGCGGGACCGCCTTGCTGTCCTGCTCACTCAGCACGTCGAGGGTGACGGACGCCTGCTGGGTGCCGCCGCGGCCGTCGTCGACCTGGTACTGGACGACCTCATCGCCCTTGTTGAGCTGCGCCTTGACCGTCAGGGCGCCGGAGCCGTCGACCCCGGTGGTCGTCGGGTCTACGGCCGAGACCTGGATCGGGTCGTTCTCGGCGTCGCGCCAGTCGGCGACGACACCGACGCGCACGGAGCCTCCGGCGACGACGGGGTGCTTCGCCCGGGCCAGCTTCGCCTGACCCGCGCGCAGCTTCGGGGCCGTGTTGACCTCGGACCCGACGATCCGCACGGTGACCTTCGCGGTGGCCCGGCCGTTCTTGGCCGTCGTGCCGTTGTTGACGGTGTAGTCGAACGAGAACGTGCCGCTGGCCTCCTCGGGGACCGTGACCTGGACGGTCTGCCCGTCGGCGGAGGCGCTGGTCGAGATGCCCGGCGCGCCGGGCTGGCTGACGTCACCGGGCGAGATGGCGAGGATCGAGCCCTGCGAGTCCGAGTCGTTGTCGAGGACGTGCAGCGTCGACGTGCGACCCGGCCGGACCTGCAGGTTGTCCGGCTGTGCCTTCGGGGGCGTGCGGCTCACCTGGTCGTCGACGAGGTTCTCGTCCTTCTTCTTGTTCTTGTTGTCGGTCTGAGGCGGCGGGATGACCGAGTTCCAGTTGTCGATCTTGACCTTGTTGCGGTCGATGTCCCAGACGTCGCCGGAGTCGAGGTCGTTGAGGACGATGAGGCCGCGGTTGACGCGGAGCTTCACGCCGTCCGTGCGCACGCCCTTCTTCATCGCCCCGAGGTCGACGGTCGGGGCGTCGGTGGGTGTGCCGCAGTTGCGGCCGTAGTAGACGTTCGATGCGCCGGCCCACGCCGCGTGGACGCAGCTCGCGAGGCGGACCGGAGCGGAGAGGAACAGTCGTTGCCCGGGCGCGCCCTGGCTGAGCTTCACCCCGCCCGTGGTCGGGCTGTCGCCCGTCAGGGAGACCTGGCTCAGCTGGGACTCGTCCTGGATGAGGACCGACGCCGCGTCCGGGCCGGGCTGCTGCAGCGCGGCGAAGGCCGGGTTGCCCGGCTCGGCATTGCCGACCGACAGCTGCTGGGGCTGCGAGAGGGCATCGGAGTAGAGCTTGCCGGTGCTGGAGTCCCAGACGACCCAGTGCGCGCCGACCGCCGTGACCTGTGCCGACTTCGACGTGAAGCCGAGCTTCGTCGTGACCGGCGCGGCAAACGCGTCGCCCGCCGGACGCAGCACGGTGATCGTGCCGAGCTCGGCGGACACGGCATACACCGTGCCGTCGACCCCCACGGCGACCGCGGCGTTGCCGCCGACCTTGGCGAGCGGCTTGGCCTGGGTCTGGAGGCCGTCGAGGCCGGCGATGCCCGAACGGTTGTCGACGTGCTGCGCGCGCACCTCGCCCTTCGCCGGGTCGATCATGGCGATGGTCTCGCCCCGCACGTCGACGAGGGGGGCGGTGAAGACGCGGTTGCCGGTGGCGGTGCTCGGCTTCGGCAGGACGATCGACTGCTCCGGAGCGAGGGTGCCCTCGGCCGGGTTGACCGGGACGATCTGGTTGCTCGCCCTGGAGTAGCCGACGATCGCCGCGCCGTCCTGGAAGACGTCGAGGCCCGAACCGGTCGAGCCGTCCGACAGCACGCCCGCGTCGAGCTGACCGGCCGGCTTGTTGATGCGCCCGAAGCGGGCCTGCTCGGCGTTGGTCACCCAGATGCCGCCGTCATTGAGGTCGGCCTTGCGCACGATCTCACCGTCGCTGCGGGAGGCCATCCAGACGAGCAGGCTCGCGAGGAGGGCGACGACGACGGTGGAGATGACCCCGACCCGTCGCTTGGTGGCGGCGGTGCTCATGCGTTCCCCTGTTCGGCGACGGCCTTCCGGCCGTCGACCCTGTTCACTGCATCGGGCAAGGTGCCGGTGGTGTCGACGGTGTCGCTGGTGACCGTCGGGTCCAGGAKGGCGAGGTCGCCCTCCGTGACGAGCTTGGTCGAGAGGGCGTGCTCCACGAGCCGCGCCTTGCGGTTGGTCGCGAGCTTGCCGACGCCGCCGTGCAGGCCGCGCGTGCCGGCATCGGCAAGCTTCTGGCAGACGTTGTCGAGCTTGCGGTTGAAACGAGTGAGGGTCCAGTCGAGCCGTTCAGCGGCGGCGGCCGAGGAGGGGATCTGGTTCGTACCCGCCTCCCGGCGTCGCAGGAACGGCTCGCAGAGCGCGACGACGAGCAGCTTCTGGTCGGGCGTCAACGACACGCGTCCGACGGTGGCCGCTCCGACCTCGTCGTCCGCATCGGCGGGGACGTCGGCGGGCGCGTCGCCGGTCACGGACCTGAAGGCGGGGCTTGCCACGTGGATCTCGAAGTCGTAGGTCGTCGGGCCGGCCGTGAACCAGACGATGAGCTTCTTCATCGCGAGCGGGATCTTCGCGCCCGGGTTGAGCCAGGCCTGGAAGAGGCCCTGCTCGTCGGCGACCGTCGCCGTCAACGTCGATCCGGTGTTGCTGATCCGCCAGAAGCCGTTCTCGAACGAGACGACGAGGAAGGTGCGGTGCAGGTAGGGGTTGTCGTCCACCTCGATGTCGCCGGTGCGACCGATGGTCAGGCCCGTCTCCGGCGACACGGAGTACTCCTCGCCGCAGAACACGACGGTCACCTTGCTGTGGATCACGATCAGGTCCCCTAATCCCTGTCGACACGCTCGCGCGTTGGCCCGCCGTCAACGGTGAGCAGACTCGCACCGTAACGGAAGCTTGTGGTGATTTGGCAGTGTCTGTCCAGAGAGTGCCGTGCCGACCGTCAGGTGTCCACCCGCTGGCGTACTCAGGCAGACGTCGGCGCCCGGTGCCCGCGGTGGTGGTCAGGCTCCCCACGCCTCACTGCGCGGTTTCGCACTGGACGTCGGAGCCCGGCGAGGCCTGGCCCGAGCGGGCCACGACCACGGTCGCGCAGACCTTCGTGCCCTTGGGTGCCTTGACCGTGTAGCTCCTCGTCGAGACCGAGACGGTCTTGGCGCGGTCCGGGGTTCCGGCATCGGACGGAGTGGGACCGTAGGACACCCGGAAGGTGTCCTTCTTCGTGGGCTGCGGATAGTTCCACGTGAAACTGACGTTGCCCGTGCCCGACCTCGCCGAGACGGTCGGCTTGTCGAAGACACCGTCGCCGATCGCACTGTCGTCACCCGGCATCGAGACCGTGGCGCTGGGCTTGGGCAAGGCCGGAGCCGGGTCGTCGGACCCGGGGCGCACGACGAGGAGGACCACGAGACCGACGAGGACGACGACACCGGCAACGAGCCCCCGGAGGACGGCCGGCCTGGCGAACGGCGAGCCCGCTGCAGGGACCGGAGCCGGAAGCGCCTGCGCATCGGCGGTGCTCGCGGCGCGACGAACCGTCGCCTCCTCCGAGGAGTCCGAGCCGAGGGGCGCGGTCTGGCTCCCCACCGGGTCGGTGGCGGCAGCGGGACGCACGGGAGCTGCCGAAGTCGCACGGCTCGGGCTGGGCATCGGAGCTGGTGACCAGCGCTGACCGCCGGCCTCCGAGCGACGACGGGTCTCGCCGTCGGCCGTCGTC
>NZ_JBFULD010000035.1:0-18894 GCF_056400505.1 Terrabacter sp. P5_B1 | reverse complement strand
GGGCCAGGGCGCCGTCGGCGGCGAGCGCGAGAAGGGCCACGAGGATCGACCCGCAGACCATCTGGACGTAGTCGCGCGAGGCCAGCCCGTCGATGAGGTAGCGGCCCAGGCCCCCGAGGCTGACGGACGCGGCGATGGTCGCGGTGGCGATCACCTGGAGGGTGGCGCTGCGCAGTCCGCTGAGGAAGAGGGGCAGCGCGCACGGCGCCTCGACCTTCGACAGCACCTGCCACCCGGTCATGCCCATGCCCCGCGCCGCATCGCGAGCCGCGGGTTCGACACTGTCGATGCCGGCGTAGGTGCCCGACAGCAGCGGCGGGACCGCGAGCAGCACGAGCACGGTGATGCTCGGGATCACGAAAGCGAGGTCGCTGCTGATGAGCGGCCCCACGAGCATCGACACGGCGAAGAGCAGTCCGAGGGTCGGCACGGCGCGGGCGGCATTGGCGCCGGTCACCAGCCAGCGCATCCGGCCGGAGTGGCCCACCCAGGCCCCGAGCGGGACGGCGAGGACGAGCGCGATGAGCAGGGTGAGGCCCGTGTAGACGAGATGCTCGAAGACGCGGTGGGGCACACCGTCGGCCCCCGTCCAGTTGGCCGGGTCGGTGAACCACGCCCAGATGCTCGCGAGGCTCATGCGGGCTCCGCCCGGGTCCACGGCGTCAGCACCCGCGACACGACCTGGATGACGAGATCGAAGACGAGGGCGAGGAGCAGACAGGCGACGATGCCGACCCACACCTCGGTCGGGAACGAGCGGGCGTAGCCGTCGGTGAGGAAGTAGCCGAGCTGCGAGATGCCGATGAGCGAGGCCACGCTGACGATGCTGACGTTGCTCACCGCGGCCACGCGCAGGCCCGCCGCGATGACCGGCACGGCGAGCGGGAGGTCGACGGCACGGAAGCGCGCGAAGGGGCCATAGCCCATCGCGATGGCGGCTTGCCGCGTGGACCCGTCGACCGACGACAGACCGTCGGCGACGGTGCGGGTCAGCAGAGCCACGGTGTAGACGGTCATGGCCACGATGACGTTGACGGGGTCCAGGATCTTCGTGCCCAGCAGCGGGGGCAGGAGGATGAAGAGCGCGAGCGACGGGATCGTGTAGAGCAGACCCGTGGTCGTCAGCACCGTCGCTCGAAGTCCCGGCCGGCGGGCGGCGAACCAGCCGAGGGGCACGGCGATGACGAGCCCGAGCACGAGCGGCAGCCCCGCGAGCCAGGCGTGCTGGGCCGCGCGCGACAGGATGTCATCGATGTGGTCGAGGGCCCAGGTCACCTGGTGACCGCCCCCTCGTGGCGTCGCGCCTCGATAGCGGGGATCACGTCCGCGGCACGGATGGTGCCCACGAGCCGGCCGTCGTCGTCGGCCACGACGCCCCGACCGCTCGGCGAGGACAGGGCTGCATCGAGCAGGGCCCGGAGCGATCCGGACGTCGACGCGACGGTGCCGCCCCGGTGCAGGACCGTGAGCGTCACCTCGGACTCGACGGCCGCAGCGCGGACCCACCCGATCGGCTCGCCCGCGTCGTCGACGCAGAGCACCCACGGCGCCCCGACCGCCCGGACGTCGCCAGCGGAAGCCCCGATCCGGACCGTGGGCTCGTCGGTGAGCGTGAGCTCCGGGGCAGCCGCGAAGGACAACGCGCGGTAGCCCCGGTCGCGGCCGACGAAGCCGGCGACGAAGTCGTCGACCGGGTCGGCGAGCAGCTTGGCCGGCGAGTCCAGCTGTGCGAGAATGCCGCCCACGCGCAGGACTGCCACCTGGTCACCGAGCTTGACGGCCTCGTCGATGTCGTGGGTGACGAAGAGAATGGTCTTGCCGAGCTCGGACTGCAGGCGCAGGAACTCGTTCTGGAGCTGCTCCCGAACGACGGGGTCGACGGCCGAGAACGGCTCGTCCATGAGCATCACGGGCGGGTCCGCCGCGAGCGCCCGGGCCACGCCGACGCGCTGCTGCTGGCCACCGGACAGCTGGGCCGGGTAGCGACTCGCCATTGCCGGGTCGAGGCCGACACGCTCGATGAGCTCCATGCCCCGAGACCGTGCGGCGCGCTTGTCCGTGCCGAGGAGGCGCGGCACGGTCATGACGTTGTCGAGGACCGTGCGGTGCGGGAAGAGGCCCGCGTGCTGGATGACGTAGCCCATACCACGGCGGAGCTCGGCGACGTCGAGCTCCGCCGTGTCCCTGCCGTCGACCGTGATCGTCCCGGATGTCGGCGTGATCATCCGGTTGACCATGCGCAGCGTCGTCGTCTTGCCGCATCCTGAAGGGCCGACGAGAACGGTGATCTGGCCGGTCGGGGCCTCGAGGGTCAGGTCGTCGACGGCGACCGTCCCCGGCTGCCCGTCGGTGCCGGACGCCTCGGCATACTGCTTGGTCACGCCCTCGAAGCGGATCATGCTCCTCAACGTACCCGCCCCCGCCGACCGGGGAGCGGAGCTCGGCAGGCCGGTCAGATGTCGATGACGACTCCGCCGGAGTGCACGACACGAGCCACGACGGCCCCGATGGGGCCGGATGGCGGTTCCCCTGTGCCGCCGAGCTCGCTCGCGAAGCTCGCCCGGACGATTTCTGTGACGAGTGCGGTCCAGACGCGGGGCCGCACGAGCATCGCGTGGTCCGCCCGGGCGACACGCACGAGCGACGCGTCGAGCCCCTCCGCCTGCATCTGCTCGACCGCAGCACGCGTCCGGGCAAGAGAGCAGATGACGTCGCGGTCGCCGTGGAGCAGCACGGTCCGCGTGCCGGCGCCGGGCCGCGGGTCGCCGGGCTCGACCCAGGGCGCCAGCCCCACGACGAGCCGCACGGCGAGGTCGTCCCCGACGTGGAGCGCCACCCGTCCGCCCATCGAGTGACCGACGAGCGCGATGGGGACGCCCGGGTATGCCGCCCGCACCTGCGCGAGCGCCCACCTGGCGTCCTCGACGGGCATCGCGTCGCCGTTCCAGCCGCGGACCCGGAACCGCAGCCGCGCCACGGCGATCGGGCCGGGCACCTTCTTGAGTGCGCGGGCGAACGGGACGAGCCGAGCGACGTTGTGGGACCAGGCACGGTTGGGCTCGTGGCCTTCGACGGCTCCGCCGTGCATGACGAGCGCGACAACGGCGGCCCCGGCGGGCTGCGCGTCCCAGATGAGGGACGCGAGCGGCATTCCGGAGGGAGCGCCGACGGCTGGCTGTGGAGCGCTCACACCGGTGTGCGGTGGAAGTTGGCGAACGAACGGCTCGCCGTCGGACCACGCTGCCCCTGGTAGTGCGAGCCGTAGGTCGCTGACCCGTAAGGGTTCTCGGCCGGCGAGCTGAGCCGGAAGAAGCAGAGCTGGCCGATCTTCATGCCGGGATAGAGCATGATCGGCAGCGTCGCGACGTTGGACAGCTCGAGGGTGACGTGGCCGGAGAATCCCGGGTCGACGAAGCCGGCTGTTGCGTGGGTCAGCAGGCCGAGGCGGCCGAGTGAGCTCTTCCCCTCGACACGCGCAGCGAGGTCGTCGGGGAGCGACACGGTCTCGAGCGTCGAGCCGAGGACGAACTCCCCCGGATGCAGGACGAACCCGTCCTCGTCCGACGTGACCTCGACGAGCCGCGTCAGGTCGGGCTGCTCTGCCGCGGGGTCGATGTAGGGGTACTTGTGGTTGTCGAAGAGCCGGAAGAACTTGTCCAGCCGGACGTCGACGCTCGAGGGTTGGACCATCTGCGGGTCCCACGGGTCGAGCACGACACGCTCGGCAGCGATCTCGGCCCGGATGTCCTTGTCGGAGAGCAGCACGGGTCGAGGCTATAACGCCCGCTCGGATTCGCCCTGTCACTCCTGCCCTGCGGACGCCCCGGCGCCCTCGGCATCGCCGGCGATGCCCGCCACCACATGTCGCTCGGCGACCTCGTGCAGGGCTTCCACGGCCCGGGCATGTCGATCGGCCAGGTCGACTACGACCGGATGCCGACGGGCCCCGGCAAGGACGACCAGCGGCAGGTCGTGACCTCCGGCATCCGGCTCTTCCGCTTCGACGGACACCCCGTCGCGGTTCGCCAACAGGGCATGAACCGGCAGTTCGGCCGCGAGGCCGGGACCATCGAGGTCGTCTCGCAGGACCGCGACGTGTCGGACGCCCTGATGGCCCGAGTCCACGTGCTCATGGACGAGCGGAGCGTCATCCGCGGACAGGTCGTCACCTTCGGCTCGGACCCCTACGGACCGGGGATGGCCGGCGTGTCAAGCGTGGTGTCCTGCTCTACGGCCCGCCCGGCACCGGCAAGACACACCGTGCGCCACCTGCTCTCCGCGACGCCGGGCACGACGGCGGTCCTGCTGAGCGGCGGATCGCTCCGCCTCATCCACGACGCCGCCAAGGTCGCGCGTGCGCACCAGCCGGCGATCGTCGTCCTCGAGGACTGCGACCTCGTCGCCGAGGACCGCTCCTTCTCGATGGGCGCGTCGCCCCTGCTCTTCGAGGTGCTCGACGCGCTCGACGGCCTCGACCCCGACGCCGACGTCGACGTCGACGTCGACGTCGCTTCCATCCTCACGACGAACCGGGTCGAGGACCTCGAGGTCGCACTCTCGCAGCGCCCCGGCCGCGTCGACCTCGCGGTGGAGATCCCGCTGCCCGACAGGGATGGTCGCGCGCCGGGCCGTGCTCGCAGCGGCCCTCGCCGACGAGCCACCCGCCGACGAGCACCTGGGGATCGCCCTCGACGGTCTGCTGTCCGACGCGCAGCGCCTCACTCGCAGCCTCCTCGGCGTCGGATCGGGCAACCCCGCGCAGCACGAGTACGGCGAGCCGGTGGCTCCCACCGGGCCTCCCGCACCGCCCTGGGCGCACCGTCTCGGTGTTCGGCTACTCCCCGGACGACGGGACCACCCACTCCGGCTGACCGCGGACTCCGCCACACGGCATACGCACACGGCATACGGCATCAGCTCGGTCACTGCTGCGTGGGGTGCAGCAGTGACGCAGCCGTCAGCCGGCGAAGGCGCGCACGGGCAGGCCGGGCACCGACACGCGCACCCGGAAGAGCGCGCCCGCCGCCGGCTCGGGGTCGTCGTGGTTCTCCCGGGACGTCGTGATGTAGAGGTCGCGCAGGTCGTCGCCGCCGAACGTGCACGCCGTGGTGAGCCGCACCGGCAGGACGACCTCGGCGAGCACGTCGCCCGCCGGCGAGTGACAGCGGACGCGGCCCGCGCCGTTCAGGGCGACCCACACGTTGCCGGCACTGTCGACGGTGAGACCGTCGGGGTGACCCGCGTCGTGGGTGACGAAGGGTCGACGGTTCGTCAGCTCGCCGTCGACGACGTCGAAGACGTCGGTGCGGCCGGTCGGGGTGTCGTCGTAGTAGGCGTGGCGGTGGTCCGGCGAGAGGTCGATGCCGTTGGAGATCGTCACGTCGGGCAGCACGACCGTGACGGCGCCGTCCGCGTCGACGCGGTAGAGCGTGGCGCTGTCGGGCACCCGGTCGTAGCCCATCGTCCCTGCCCAGAGGCGTCCCTGGGCGTCCACGCCGCCCTCGTTCATCCGGACGGACGGGTCGTCCCAGAGGTCGAACCACGGGGTGGGTATGCCGTCCGCCTCGTCCGCGCGCGCCAGGCCGCGCTCGGTCGCGACGACCCAGCCGCCGCTGGTGCGGGGCCGCACGAAGGCGGCGACGTCGCCGACGTGCAGGCGCTCGACGGACCCGTCGGCGTGCAAGGACAGGACGTCGCCGGCGAGCATGTCGACCCAGCGCAGGCCGCCCCACGAGGGCGACCACACGGGCCCCTCGCCGTGGTAGCAGAGGGCGTCGGTGACCTGCTCGAGGTCTCCGGTGACGATGCTGCGCGGCTCGCTCATCAGTCCCACCACACCCCGACGTAGTGGTGGCCGTCGGGCACGGTCGGGGCGTCGACGAGCCACTCCGCGCTCGCTGCCGGGCCGCCGCTCGGCTCGGTGTCCGCGGAAGCCGTCAGTGAGTCGACCTCTTCCGGCTGGAGGGTCGTGATGACGGCCACCCCACTGGCGTAAGGCCATTCGTCGTCCGGGAACTGCGCGAACTCCAGCACGTCGAGCTCGACGCGGACGTCGGCGACCTCGGGATGCTCACGCAGCTCGAAGAGCACTCGGCGCACCGCCTCGAGCGGCAGGTGGTCCGGGCGGTTCGGTGCGATGCACCAATCGCAGTCGTTGCCCTCGAAGAACTGCTCCAGGGTCACGGCGACCTGCGCCCTCGCTCCCCCGCGCTCGCGGACGTGCTCGACGAAGGCGGTCTGCTTGGCGAGATCCATTGCGGTGGGGCCCCTGGGGTCGCGGTCAGTGCACTGTCACGGCGCCGGCTGGGTGTCGGCTACACTGACGCCGCGTGCCGCCTTGCACGTACCCTTCCCGGGGATCCTGCCGGCGGCCCGTGCGAGCGTAGCTCAATGGTAGAGCGCCAGCTTCCCAAGCTGGATACGCGGGTTCGATTCCCGTCGCTCGCTCCCACCCGAAGCCGCAGGCCCCGCCAGGGGCCTGCGGCTTCGTCGTTCCGGCGCTGCGCCGGTCACGGTGACGAGCGGCATTGCGGAGTGCACGATTCGAGACGCTGGTGTGCACGTCGTTCGGGGCTTCGTCTGAACACCTGCCCTGACCTGGGTTCTCCTGTTTCGCGAATACCCTTCAGACAGAGTGATCAGACGAGACCAGAGCCTCAGCCCGCGACTTCCAGAGACACCGGCTCGGCGACCCGGTGGACGACGCTCACAGCCGCCCCGCGGCGTATGGGACGGAGGGACTGGGCGGTCCGGCCGAGACTCTCGAGGTAGGCGGCGTGGCGGGGTGTGACGGAGGCGGTGGGCTCGTCCCCGTCGACCGCGGGTGAGGCGGGTTCGCACTCGTCCGGGAAGTGCGCCTCCAGGCCGCCGCGGAGCAGTCGGAGGGCCTCACTGCGCTGCTGCGAGACCGCGGAGGAGGTGAGGCCGAGGGCTGCGGCGACGTCCTTGACGGCCTTCCCCTCCAGGTAGATCTCGGTGACGACGAGGCGCATCCGCTCGGGCAGGGCTGTGACGGCGGCCGACAGGTAGCGCAGCCGCTCCCCCTCGAGGGCCGCCTCCTCGGGTGCCACCGTGTCTGATGCGAGCGCGTCCGCCGCGGCGTCCAGCGGACCGACGGTCCGCGAGGCGTCGGCGAGCCCTGCCCGGACCTGCTCGGCGGTCAGGCCGAGCGCCGATGCCATCTCCTCATGGGACGGCGCCCGCCCCAGCCGCGCGGCGAGCGTCTCGCTCATGGCCTGGAGGGACTTGATGCGCTGCCGGGTGCCGCGGCCGGCCCAGTCGAGCGAGCGCAGCTCGTCGACGAGCGCGCCGTTGATGCGGCGACGGGCGTACGCCCCGAACGGAACTCCCACCGAGGGGTCGAACGACTCGGCGGCGAGCACGAGGCCCAGCGCGCCGACGGATGCGAGGTCCTCACGCGACAGGTGCGTGGCGCGGGCGCACAGGTCGGAGACGAGGTAGCCGACGAGGGGGAGGTTGTCGAGGACGAGACGGTTGCGCTCGGCTTTTTCCACTGGACCCCTCAGACGACGGCAACGACCAGACGTCCGGGTGGGCGCAGCAACGCTGCCGCCGCGGGCGGACCGGTTCAGACGTGACCATTTTGTGGCGTTAAGTCCGTTTTGTCCGAGAAATGTGGAAAAGAAGCAAAATTCCTTCGGCGCGACCTCACTCGGTGGAGGTATGCCCCTCCAACGGCCCCGGCCGAGGCGGTGGGACCAGCCCGCGCAGGACGTCGTCCGCAGTGGCGCGGGTGGCCTCGCGGTTCGCGTCGGCGACGGCTCCGGCGATCTCGCCGCGCTTGATCTCCAGGTGACGGGGCGCCTCGATGCCGATGCGGATGCCCTCACCGCCGCGGCTCTCGAGGAAGGTGATGACGATGCCGTCGCCGATCATGATCTTCTCGCCGGGCTTGCGGGTCAGCACGAGCATGGTGTCCCCTTCCCTGGGTAGCGGGCCGTCATGTGGCCGACGGCGTGCGCGTCGCTGCACGAAGCACCGTCGCCGGCGCGGGCTGCCCGTCCAGCCAGCCTATGGGAACCCGCAGCTGGTTCACCGTGTGGGGGGTGGCCGACTCCCCGGCGCCCACGACGGCAAGAGCGTCGACGGACAGTGCGTCGCACACCCGCTGCACCCAGGGACCGATGTCCCCGGGCTTGTGCCGGGCGTCGACCACGAGCCACACCTGGTCGGCGGCGAGCGCTCTGGCCGCCTCGAGGTGGGGCAGGCCGTCCGCCACCGACCCGAGACCGTATGCCGTGAGCACCGTCGCGCCAGCCTCCACAGCCAGCGCTCGGGCCTCCGCGGCGTCCCAGCGCGTCACGAGCCGCCGTCGCTCGAGTCGCGGGGCGTACGCGTCGTGGACCTCCGTCGCGCCACCCTCGTGGACGGCCACGACGTCACCCCGCCCCTGAGCCAGGGTCACCATCGAGGCGACCACCTGGCGTGCGGCGTCCGCCACCCCGAGAACGAGCACGAGGTCGCCGGGCACGCGAAGGAGCCCGGGCACGGGGTCGCCGGCGTCCTCGCCCCGGCCGTGGCGCTGCTCCCCCAGACGGGCTAGCAGCTCGGCGAGGCCGGCCGACTCGGTGGACGGCGTCTCCGCGGTGGGCCGGGCGGACGTCGAGCGCTCCGCGGGCGCCTGCCCGTTGGCGAGGTCCTCGGCGTGGTCCGCAGTGTCGAGCAGCGCGAGGATGCCGCGGCGGTCGCCCAGCCGGTGGACAGCCGGCGCCGTCGCGGTGGTCGGGGGCGCGTACGCGTCGGGCAGCTCGACGGTGACCTCGAGGTGGCGGCGTCCGAGGAAGCCGGCCACCCCGGGGTCCAGGACGCGTTCGGCGCGGACGATCCGCGCCCCCGGTCCGTAGAGCAGGGTCGCCTCGCGGGCCAGCTCGTCGAGCGAGCGTCCCTCAAGCAGGAACTGCGGAGCCAAGGCGCACCACCCCGACCGTCTCGATGGTGACGTCGGCCGAGGTCACCTCGGCGTACGACAGGACCGGCACGCCGCGCGGTGCGGGCGGCAGCAGCCGGCGCATCGCCGGGCGCAGGACCGGCGCGCAGACGAGCACCGCCGACTTGCCGGACGACTCGGCCCCCGCGACGGCGGAGCTGAGCGAAGCCAGCACGGTGTCGAGACGGGTGGGGTCGACGACGAGCTGGGTGCCGCCCTCCGCCGGCCGCAGGTCCTGGACGAGACCCTGCTCCAGACCGGGCTCGATGGTGATGACCGGCAGGTGCCCGTTGTCGGCGAACCGCGCGACGAGGGCGGGGCCCAGCGCACCGCGCGCCGCCTCGACGAGCGACTCGGGGTCCGTGCCGACCTTGGCGCGCAGGGTCAGTGCCTCGTAGATGCGGGTCAGGTCGTTGATCGGCACCTGCTCGGCGAGCAGGCCCTGGAGCACCCGGTGGATCTCGGCGAGCGAGAGGAGCGCGGGCGTCAGCTCGTCCACGGTCGCGGGGCTCACGGTGCGCACGCCCTCGGTGAGCACGCGTACGTCCTCGCGCGAGAGCAGCCGCGACGCGTGCGCCGTGACGATCGAGGACAGGTGKGTGACGAGCACGCTGACCCGGTCGACGAGGGTGGCCCCCGTCATCTCGGCGCTGTGCCGCAGCTCGGCGGGCACCCACTTGCCGGCGAGGCCGAAGACCGGCTCGATGACCGAGGCGCCCGGCAGGGCGTCGAGCGACTCACCCAGGGCCAGCAGCTTGCCGGGCGGGGCGATGCCGCGACCGGTCTCGACGCCCGCGACCCGGATGGCGTACGTCGAGGGAGGCAGCTCGACGTTGTCACGGGTGCGCACGGGCGGGATGACGATGCCGAGCTCCATGGCGACGGTGTGGCGCAGGGCCCTGACCCGCCCGAGGAGGTCATCGGCCGAGCCGCCGACCAGGTCGACGAGGTCGGGCGCCAGCAGGATCTCGAGAGGCTGGACGCGCATCCGCTCGATGATCTCCTCGTTCGGGTCCCGCTCGGCGGCCTCCGCGTCGCTCGCCTCGCCGCCGGACGTGCTGCCGGGACCGCCGGCGGGGCGGACCCGCCTGGAGGAGATGACGAGGACCGCGCCGACCCCGAGGAAGGGAAGCGGCGGCATACCGGGCAGCAGTGCCATGACGATGGCGGCGCCGCCGGCCACGAGGAGCGCGGTGCGCGACTGCGAGAGCTGCACGGACGCGCTGCGCCCGAGGTCGGCCTCGGCGTTGGAGCGGGTGACGATCATGCCGGTGGAGACGGCCATGAGCAGGGCCGGGATCTGGGTGACGAGGCCGTCGCCGACCGTCAGGAGCGTGTAGGTGTTGAGGGCGTCCGTGATGGACAGGCCGCGCTGCACCATGCCGACGGCGATGCCGCCGACGACGTTGACGACGATGATGACGATCCCGGCGATGGCGTCACCCTTGACGAACTTGGAGGCGCCGTCCATCGCGCCGTAGAAGTCGGCCTCGGCGGCCACCTGCGCGCGTCTCTCACGGGCCACCACGTCGGTGATCAGCCCGGCGTTGAGGTCGGCGTCGATCGCCATCTGCTTGCCGGGCATGGCGTCGAGGGTGAAGCGGGCTCCCACCTCCGCCACGCGCTCGGCGCCCTTGGTGACGACGACGAACTGGATGACGACGAGGATCACGAAGACGACGGCGCCGATGATGAGCGAGCCGCCGACCGTCACCTTGCCGAAGGCCTCGATGACGTGACCGGCGAACCCGTCGCCGAGGACGAGGCGCGTGGAGGCGACGTTGAGGCCGAGACGGAAGAGTGTCGCGACGAGCAGCAGCGACGGGAACACCGAGAAGTCCAGCGGCCTGGTGACGAACATGCTCGTCAGCAGGATGACGAGGGCCAGGGCGATGTTGCAGACGATGAGGACGTCGAGCAGTGCGGCCGGGATCGGCACGACGAGCAGCAGGACGATGCCGACGATGCCGAGGGGGACGGCGAGCCGGGCGAGGTCACGGTTCACGAGGTGGCTCCTCCTGGGCGGGCGGTGGGTGTGAGGGACGGGGCCGGCCCGGCCGGCCGGGACGACGACGCGGGAGTGCGGCGCGGGACGGTGTGGACGCMGGCGGCGGCGCCTCGGGCCCTGAGCGCCATGACGAAGGCGAGGACGCCCGCGACCGCCGTGTAGAGCTCGACGGGGATCTCCTGGCCGATCTCGCAGCCGGCGTGCAGCGCCCGCGCGAGCGGGACGTCGCGGACCATCGGCACCCGGCGGTCCTCCGCCTCCGCGCGGATGCGGGCCGCGACGGTGCCCGCGCCCTTGGCGACCACCCGCGGAGCGGCCTTGCCCGGCTCGTATGCCAGGGCCACCGCCACGTGGGTGGGGTTGAGCAGGACGACGTCGGCGCCCGCCACCGCGGCGATCGTCCGGTTGCGCGACATCGACAGCTGCCGCGAGCGCCGGTGCTGGCGCAGCAGCGGGTCACCCTCGCTGCTCTTGTGCTCGTCCTTGACCTCGCGCTTGGTCATCCGGGTCCGGCTGCGGTTGCGCCGCATGACGACGACGACGTCGGCGGCGGCGAGGAGCAGCCCGGCCAGCACCGCGAACCGGAGCAGCGAGGCCGCCCCGTCGCCGGCCGCGGCCAGCAGCCCCGACACCGGCAGGCCCCCGGCCGTCAGCAGCACGGGGACGAGGTCCTGCACGACCATCCACAGCACGAGCCCCACGACCGTCGTCTTGAGCAGGGCCTTGGCCCCACCCCACAGCGCCTGCTTGCCGAACATCCGGCCGAGACCCTTGACGACGTTGAAGTGCTCGAACGAGGGGGCGAAGCGCTTGAGGTGGACACCTCCCTGGAGCACGGCTCCGGCGACCACGCCGGCGAAGACGGCGACGACGAGCGGCAGCAGGGTCGACCCGATCGAGGTGAGCCCGTCGCCGAGCGCGGCCACGGCGCGGCCCGGGTCCGGGTTCTGGGCGACGGCCCGAAGCGTGTGCAGCTGGGTGGCGCTCGCGTCGGCCCCCCGGCTGATCGTCGTGGGGAGCATCAGCGCGCCGAGCCCGACGGCGAGCCAGGCCGTGACGTCCTGGGACTTGGACAGCTGGCCCTTGGAGCGCACCTCGCGCATCCGCTTGTCCGTGGCGTGTTCGGTCCGTTCACCGCCATCGGACATCACGACACCCCCAGCAGCAGTCGGGCGGCGTCCTGGGCGAGGGCCGAGACGACCCGCGGGATGGCGAGGAACATGACACCCGCGAGGCCCAGCGTGATGAGGATCTTGAGCGGGAAGCCGAGCTGGAACGCGTTGAGCGCCGGGGCGACTCGCGTCAGCAGCCCGAGCCCGACATCGGCGAGGAAGAGGACGGCCATGAGTGGGCCCGCGACCTGCACGGCGGCCACGAACATGCCCGACACCGCCGTCGTCATGACCTCCACCGGGCGCGAGAGGTCGAAACCGCCCCCGAGCGGGATCGCCGTCACCGTGCCGGTGRGCCCGCCGATGACGAGCTG
The DNA here is from genome assembly GCF_056400505.1 of Terrabacter sp. P5_B1. Lineage (NCBI taxonomy): Bacteria > Bacillati > Actinomycetota > Actinomycetes > Micrococcales > Intrasporangiaceae > Terrabacter > Terrabacter sp. P5_B1. The sequence continues at coordinate 6,453 of NZ_JBFULD010000035.1, read as the reverse complement.
ATAGCCGTCGGAGGCGAAGAGCAGCGCCAGCGCCGCCATCTGGGTCAACCGGGTGAACTGCGCTCCGTTGACCATGCTCTGCGGGTCGTACGCCTGCGCCAGCTGGAAACCGCCGGCGAGGTCGACGAGCGACCCGGCGGACTGGATCGCGGCGAAGACGAGGTAGACGAGGAACCCGAGGGCGAGGCCGGTGACGAGCTCGACGACGAGCCCGGTGACGAACGCCGCGTCGGTGCGGCCGGCATACGACGTACCGGCGCGGGTCGCGACGGCAAGACCCAGGCCGACCCCCAGCACGGCCTTGATACGGGCGGGAAACGCGTTGTAGGAGAAGGGCGGTGCCACGAAGAGGAACGCCGTCATCCGGACGATGGCGAGCAGCGTCGCCTCGGCCCAGGCCTGGTCGATGGGGATCGTCATCGGCGGGTCAGGTTCCCAGCAGGCTGGGCAGGCGCGAGAAGAGGTCGTGGGTGAAGGCGACCATCTCGGCGATCATCCACTGGCCCGAGACGGCCAGGGCGATCGCCACCGCGACGGCCTTGGGCACGAAGGAGAGGGTCACCTCCTGCAGCTGCGTGATCGACTGGACGAGCGAGACCGCGAGGCCGACGACCAGTGAGGTGACGAGCACGGGGGCCGACAGCTTCGCGGCCGCGGCGAGGGCCTGGACGAGGATGTCGAGGACGGCTGCGGCGTTCACGTCGAGCCCCCGGCGTAGCTCTGCACCAGTGCGGTGATGATCAGGCCCCAGCCGTCCACGAGGATGAAGAGCAGCACCTTGAAGGGCAGCGACACCATGACGGGCGGCAGCATCATCATGCCCATCGACATCAGCGCCGAGGAGACGACGAGGTCGATGACGAGGAACGGGATGAAGATGACGAAGCCGATGATGAAGGCGGCGCGCAGCTCGGAGATCATGAACGCCGGAACGAGCGTCTGCAGAGGCGTGGCCGCCGGCGTGGCCGGGTTCGCGATGCCCGCCGCCCTCGTCATCAGGGCGATGTCCTCCTGCCGCGTGTGGGCCAGCATGAAGCCCGACAGCGGCTTGGCGCCGGCGGACAGCGCCGCGCTGAAGTCGAGGTGGCCGGCCAGGTAGGGCTGCACGGCAGCGGTGTTCACGTGCGTCAGCACCGGCCACATGATGAACAGCGACAGGAAGAGCGTCAGCCCGGCGAGGACCTGGTTCGGCGGCACCGAGGCGAGGCCGAGCGCGTTCCTGGTCATCGACAGCACGACGAAGATCTTGGTGAACGAGGTCATCATCAGCAGCAGAGCGGGCGCCACCGAGAGCAGCGTGATGCCGATGAGGGTCACCACGGCCGAGGAGGGCGCGTTGTCCGGGGTGTTGATCTTGAGCTCGATGCCGCCGTCGCCCGGCGCGGGTGACGGGGTCGGCCTGGGCGCCATCGGCAGCGTCGCAGCGTGGCTCGTGGAGGCGACGAGGACGAGGAGGACGCCTGCGACCAGGACCGCCAGGGCGGCGAGCACGAGCAGTCGACGCACGTGACGGCGACCGGCGAAGGGCACCACCCCGGCGAGGGTGGTCACGGGCGCCGACCGGAGCGCAGCGCCTCCGCCGCGAGGCGCCAGGTGGCCGGCTCGACGACGGAACCGGAGCCCACGGCCCTGCTCGAGCGGGTGGACCGTCCGGCGCGGGTGGAGCGGCTGGATGAGGAGGGCTCGGTGGCGGGGTCGGTGCCGGCACCGGCCTCGTGGCGCTGCCGCTCGAGCTCGCTCTCGAAGGATGCGTGCCGGAGCGAGCGGCGGGTCACCGTGGGTGGCAGGAGGCCGTCACCCGGGACCGCGTCGTGGTGTGGGTCCCGGGTCACCGGTTGCGGCACGTCGGAGGTGTGCAGGACGCTGATGCCGTGCTCGGTGACGCCGAGCAGGAAGCGCTTGCCGTCCGTGTCCACCAGCACGACGGACGCCTTGGGACCGACGCTCTGCCGCGCGACGACGCCGAGCACCCGCGCTCGCACTGCCGCGCCCGTGCCACGCAGCTTGCGGTGGACGAGCCACATGAGGCCGAAGACGGCGGCGAGGGAGACGACGACGCGCAGGCCGAGGACGAGCGGTTCCATTCAGGGTCGGCCGTCGGCGGTGTCGAGGATGCGGGAGATGCGGACGGCATAGTCCTGGTCGACGACCACGACCTCGCCGAGGGCGATGCGGCGACCGTTGAGGAGCACGTCGACGGGCGCCCCGGCCGAGCGGTCCAGCTCGACGACAGCCCCCGGCTCGAGCGAGAGCGCCTCGCGAATGCTCATCCGGGTGCGCCCGATCTCGACGGTCAGCGCCATCTCGACGTCCTGGATCCGCCGGAGCCGGCCGTCGAAGGCCGAGTCGGGCTCGGGCAGCGACCCCGCGGCGGCGGGGGCGCGCCGGACGGCGAGCCAACCGAACGGCGCCGTGCCGTCGGAGATCTCGAAGAAGGCCGCGTCCTGCGGGTCGGACAGCAGGCCGGTGACGTCGCCGTCGGCGAGCTCCGAGACGACGCCGTCGCCCAGCACCGCCGCGGCGCGCTCGAACGCCGGACGCAGCACGACGGTCGCGGAGGCGCCCTCCCCCCCGCCCGCCTCGGTGACGAACCGGGCGTCAAGCACGACGAGCACGAGGTCGGCGGGCTGTGGGCCGACGAGCGAGGCGGACACGACGACGGCGTCCGCAGGGCCGACGACGGCCTCGGGTCCCACCTCGCCGAGCACGCGCAGGCCCGGGACCGGCAGGGAGGCGACGAGGTGCTCGGCGGCAGAGGCCAGGGTTGCGGTGCTCACGGTCGGTACTCCTGGATGGGGGTGGAAGCGTTGGGGGCGGACGGCTGCAGGGCGACGATGCGGGCCGCGGCGCGTGATCCGGAGCGGACCACCATGGCGCGGGCGTGGTCCTGCCCGCCGACCGTGACGTGGAACGCCTCGCGCGCGTGATGGGGCAGCAGGAGGGTGTCGCCGACGGCGAGGTCGAGCACCTGGGCAGGCGTCACGGCCAGGGACGCGAGGCGTACGGCCACCTCGACGGGCACCCGGGCCACCTGCTCCCGGGTCAGCTCGGCCGCGTTCTCGCTGCTGGCCACGGGGTTGACGGCGCCGAGCTGCGGCAGGAGCGTGTCGGCCGGGATCGCGAAGGTCACCGCGGACGTCGTCTCGCCGACCTGCACGCCGCACGTGACGACGACCATGAGGTCGGAGGGGGCCGCCGCCTGGGTGAACTGCGAGTTGTACTGGATGGACTCGACGCGCGCCTCGGCGGGCAGGAGCGGCCCGAGGGAGTACGCGAGGACGTCCAGCGCCTCCTCGACGAGCGCCTTGACGAGGGCGTGCTCGATCGGGGTGAGCTTGCGCTCGAGCCCGGGCTTGTCGGACCCGCCGCCGAGCATCCGGGCCACCCAGCCGAGGGCCACCGGGGTGGGGAACTGGACGACCATCTTGGCGGTGGTGTCGCCGACGACGCAGCGGACCATGCAGGTGACGGTCGGCAGCGACGCGACGTACTCGTCGTAGGTCTGCACGACGACCGACTCGGTCGTCGCCGTGGACTTCGTGCGCACCTTGGCCGTCAGCTGGGTGCCCCACTGGCGGGCGAAGGAGTCGAACGCCGCCTCGAGGACGCGACTGTGCTCGCGCGCGAGCGTCGTCGGGCGGCGGAAGTCGTAGGACTCCGCGGCCAGGCGTGCGGTCTCCCCCGCGGCATGGATGGTCACGAGCGGCACTATCGGCAGGTGCCCGGCGCCGTTAAGTGGCCGAGCGGACCCCGGGCCACCGGGGTATGCCGTCGGGCCTGCTCAGGAGCGCGCGGGGGCGAGGCGCGCCTTGAGCGCCTCCGGGATCAGGGCTCGCACCTGCTCCGGCCGGTCCGACAGGACGACGACGTCGACGCGTCGGTTCTGGCGGTAGTCCGCGTCGGTCGTCCCCCTGCTCGCGGGGCGGGACGACCCGTAGCCGGTGGCCCCGATGCGAGCCCCCGGCATACGGCCGCGTTCGACCATGGCGCGCAGCACCTTGGTCGCCCGCTCAGCCGACAGCTCCCACACCGACGGGTAGTTCGTCCTGAGGTTGGCCGCGTGCCCCTCCACCGACGCCTGGAGGCCGGTGCGCACGATGACGGGCGTGATGGCGTCGAGGACCCGGTTGGCCCGCGGTGTCAGCGCCGGGCTGTCCGGGCCGAAGAAGGTCTGCGAGCCCACGAGCCGCACCGTCAGCCCCCGCTGGTCGATGTGGAACTGCACGTCCTTCTGCAGGCCCTGGGCGCTCAGCCGGTCGGTCATCTGCTTCTGGATGGCGGTGAACCGGTCGACCTCCTTGAGCGCGAGCGCGAGGTCGGCGAAGCCCTCCGAGTCCTTCTTGGCCAGCTGCGGCGGCACGACCGTGCCCTGCGCCGTGTCGATGCGCTGCGACACCTTCGTGCCGAAGCCGGTGGCCAGGGAGTTGCGCAGCTTCTCGAACCGCTCCTGGTCGACGGTGGACATCGCGAAGAGCACGACGAAGAGGCAGAAGAGCACCGTGATCATGTCCATGTAGGACACGGCCCACCGCTCGTCGACGTGGAAGGGCTCGGGCGGCTTGCGGGGGGAACGACGGCGGCTCACGCCGCCTCCCCAACGCTCTCCCCAGCCTTGTCCGCCTTGCCCGTGCCCTTCGAGGCTCCCGACTTCCCGCCCCGCTCGGGCACCATCGCGCGCAGGCGCTCGGCCAGGAGGAGCGGCTGGGCACCGCTCTGCACCGCGAGCACCCCTTCCATGACGAGCGTCATGCGCTCGATCTCGAGCTCGGACAGCCGGGCGATGCGAGAGGAGAGCGGCAGCCAGATGAAGTTGGCCGACAGCAGGCCCCAGAGCGTGGCGACGAACGCGCTCGCGATCATGGGGCCCAGGGAGCCGGGGTCCGAGAGGTTCTCGAGCACGTGCGTGAGCGAGACGACAGTCCCGACGATGCCCATGGTGGGCGCGTAGCCGCCGAGGGCGGCGAAGAACTTGGAGTCGGCGTGGTCGCTGCGCGCACGGGTGCCGATCTGGTCCTCCATGAGGATGCGCAGCTCCTCCGGGTCGGTGCCGTCGGCGACGTTCTGCAGGGCCTGCGCGAGGAACGGGTCCTTCGCGTCGGAGGCCTCGGCCTCGAGCGCGAGCAGGCCCTCGGAGCGGGCCTTCTCGGCCAGCGCAATGATCTGCTCGATGCTCTCCTGCGGTGCCGGCGCCTTGCCGGTGAACGCCTTGGGCACGGCCTTGAACGCCCGGAGGCTGTCCTTGATCGTGTTGCCGGCGATGCCGACCGCGATGGTGGCGCCGAAGACGAGGATCATCGGCGGGGGCAGCAGCAGCGAGCCGATGTGCGCGCCCTCGAGGCTCACGATGGCGACGACGGACCCRAACGCGAGGACGAGTCCGATGAGGAGTGACGGGTCCATCAGGGCGCTCCTTGCCGCTCGGTCTGCCGCTCGGTCTGCCGCTCGGTCTGCCGCTCGATGGGCCGCAAGGGGGTCGGGGCGGCGGTGGTGTCGCGCTCCCGGGGGACGACGGTGAGGCGGCGGCCCTCGTCCGACGCGTACGACTGGGCGGTGGCCAGCACGAGCGCCCGGAAGTCGGCGATGAGCGCGATGACCTCGGGCAGCCCCTCGCGCACGACGTAGGTGGACCCGCCCACCATGACGAGCGTCGTGTCGGGGTTCTCCTGGACGCGCTCGATGAGGTCGGGGTTCACCGCGAAGCGCGACCCGTTCAGGCGGGTGACTGCGATCATGGGGCCGTTCCTGTCAGGGGGGCGGCGCTGCTCACTGCCTCCGCCTCTCCCTATCGGCAGGCCGCCCACTCACATTAGGCGGCCTGCCGGCGCGGTCACCGCTTGAGGTCGACGAGCTCCTGGAGCACCTGGTCCGACGTCGTGATGATGCGGGCGTTCGCCTGGAAGCCGCGCTGGGCGACGATCAGGTTGGTGAACTCCTGCGACAGGTCGACGTTGCTCATCTCGAGGGCGCCGCCCATGAGGGCACCGAACCCGGCGTCACCGGCCTGCCCGACCTGCGCCGTGCCGGAGTTGGCGGTGCTCGTGTAGGACGACTCCCCCGACTTCTCGAGCCCGGCGGGGTTGGTGAACCGCGCGAGCGCCACCCGGCCGACGGCCTGGCGTACGCCGTTGCTGAACGACCCGACGAGCGAGCCGTCGGCGCCGACGCTGAATGCCTCGAGCGTCCCTGCCTCGTAGCCGTTCTGGCCGGTGGCCGCGACGGTGCTGCTGCCGGTGTAGCCGGTGACGGCGCCGAGGGCGACGGTGATGCCGCCGACGGTCATGGAGCCGGGGCCGGCCTGCTTCCCGTCCGTGAAGGACAGCGTCCCGCTGCCCGTGGCGCCGGACGCGTCGGTCGCGGCGACGTCCCATCCCGCGGCCGTACGCGTGAAGGCCAGCGACAGCGTCCGCGCCGTGCCGCTGCCGTTGAAGACCTGGATGTTGCGCTGGAGGGCGG
>NZ_JBFULD010000034.1:0-19005 GCF_056400505.1 Terrabacter sp. P5_B1 | reverse complement strand
GCAGTCGGGCATCCGGGAACGCCCGGTCGAGACGGACGACGGGACGAGGGTCGCACTCGACACGGTGGTGGTGCTGCGGCGCGAGGGCTGACGCCGGCGGCCTAGCGGCGGCCGTACTTCTTGTGGACCGCCTGCCTGCTGACGCCGAGCTGCTCGGCGATCTCGGCCCACGCGAGGCCCTGGTTGCGCGCGCGGCGCACGACGGCGGCCTCGGTGCGGTCGGCTGCCCGCCGCAGCTCCCTCGCGGCGCCCAGGGCGGCGCGAGGGTCGTCGTCACCGGTGGCCCGAGCCAGCTTGAGCACGTCGTCGACCTCCATCGTCACTGCGGTCACCCTTCGCGGCCTGTCAACCTCAGTTGACACCCTATGCCGTCGCCTCACGTTCGTCAACCGACGTTGACACCCCTGCCGGTGCGACGATGACGGCGTGACCGTGACCCGCTCGATCCTGCTCTTCGTGCTCGCCGCCCTCGCCGAGATCGGCGGTGCGTGGCTCATCTGGCAGGGCGTGCGCGAGCACCGGGGCTGGCTCTGGGCCGGTGCGGGGGTCGTCGCGCTCGGCCTCTACGGCTTCGTCGCCACCCTCCAGCCGGACGCGAACTTCGGGCGGATCCTGGCTGCCTACGGCGGCGTCTTCGTCGTCGGTTCACTGCTCTGGGGCATGGTGGCGGACGGCTTCCGGCCCGACCGGTGGGACGTGGCCGGCGCGCTCGTGTGCCTCGTCGGGGTCGCGCTCATCATGTACGCGCCGCGCTCGAGCTGAGCGCTCCCAAGCGCCGGGAGTGACGGCATACGGCGGGGGGTATCATGAGACGTCACCCTCGACGACCCCAGGAGAATGCCGTGGAGCTCGACCTCGACGAGATGCAGTCGGTCATCCGCCGCCTCAACCGCGCCCGCGGGCAGATCGGCGGCATCGTCAGGATGATCGAGGAGGGGCGCGACTGCAAGGACATCGTCACCCAGCTCGCCGCGGTCTCCAAGGCGCTCGACCGCGCGGGGTTCGCCGTCATCGCGACCGGCCTGCGCGAGTGCCTGGCCAACCCCGAGGGCGAGGAGATGGATGTGGCGCAGATGGAGAAGCTCTTCCTGTCCCTGGCCTGACGGCCGGCCGAGCTTCCCCGTCCTGGGCTCTGGACGGACCGGGCACCGAAGGGCGACCATTGAGGGCACCGGAGGTCCCCCATGAACGTCCAGCCGAACGCTGCCCTTCCAGCCCTCGCCGCGCCGGGACCGATCGACGTGCGGGAGTTCGATCGCGACCGGGTCGAGACAGCGGTGGACCTTGCTGTCTACCTCGACCGGGTCCGCCGGCATCGGTCGGAGCTGCGCGAGTCCGTCGCCGCCGTCGACCTCGCACTCGAGGCGCCCATCGCGCGCGGCGGGGCGTGGCGTGAGCGGGTGCGCGCGGCCCTCGCCGAACTGGCCCACGACTTCGACGACCACATCGCGCTCACCGAGAGCCCCGGCGGCATCTACGACCGCGCCCGCCACAGCGCGCCGCGCCTGTCCGGTCGCGTGACGCGCCTGCTCGAGGAGCACAGCGACCTGCACGGCGCCATCCACGGCTACCTCGCGGTGCTCGAGCACGGCGGCACGATGGCCGACCTCCCCATCTTCCGTGAAGAGCTCACCGTGCTCGTCGGCCGGCTCGTCCGGCACCGGCAGAAGGGTGGCGACCTCGTCTACGAGGCCTACGACGTCGACCTCGGCGGGTCCGACTGAAAGCGGCCCCGCAGCCCTCAGCCGTCGGCCGGCTCGAAGCGAGGACGCAAGGGGAAGCCCGACACGCCCTCGCCGGTCGTGCGGGAGGCCAGGACCTGGTGCAGCTGGATCCCGCCACGCTCGAAACCGAGCCGCGACCCCGCGAGGTAGAGCCCCCAGACGCGGGCGGTGCCGAGGCCGGCGAGCTCGACGCACTCGTCCCAGTTCTTCGAGAGGTTCGCGTTCCACGCCGCGCACGTACGGGCGTAGTGCTCACGGAGATTCTCGTGGTGACGCACCTCGAAGCCCTCGTCCTCCATGACCCGCACGATGTCGCCGCTGCCGGTCAGCTCCCCGTCGGGGAAGACATAGCGGTTGATGAAGCCGCGGGGCGGCAGTCCCGGGTGCCGGTTGTCGGGGCGGGTGATGCAGTGGTTGAGCAGCCGGCCCTCGTCACGCAGGTGCTCGCGCAGGAAGCGGAAGTAGGCCGGGTAGTTGCCGACGCCGATGTGCTCGGTCAGGCCGATCGAGCTGATCGCGTCGAAGCCGCGCTCGGTGACGTCGCGGTAGTCGCCGTGCCTGACCTCGGCCCGGTCGGCGATGCCGTCGGCCTCGATGGCGGCCTGCGCCCAGGTGGCCTGCTCCCACGACAGGGTGACCCCCAGTGCCGTCACGCCGTAGTGCTTGACGGCGTGGCGCACCATGCCGCCCCAGCCGCAGCCGACGTCGAGCAGCCGCATGCCCGGCTGCAGGCCGAGCTTCCTCGCGACGAGGTCGTACTTGTACGCCTGAGCCTCCTCGAGCGAAGCCCCCTCGGTGGGGAAGCAGGCGCACGTGTAGGTCATCGACGGACCGAGCACCAGCTCGTAGAAGGCGTTGGACACGTCGTAGTGGTGGCTGATCGCGGCCGCGTCACGCGTCCTGGCGTGGCGCAGGCCCTGGGTCAGGCGGCGCAGCGGGCTCGGCGTCTCCTCGGACGGGAGCGCCGGGGGGTGCGGGCGGTGGTGGGCCACGAAGCGCGCGAGCTCGGCCGCGTCGTGCCGGCTCGGACGACGTGCCGGGAGCCCGTCACTGATCACGCGCAGGACGTCGTACGGGTCCGCCTCGTCCATCCCCTCGATGACGAGGTCGCCCGTGAGGTACGCGCGGGCCAGCCCGAGCTCGCCGGGCGCGATGAGGAGGTGGTTGAGCGCCTCCGGGGTGGTGAGCCGCAGCACGAGCCCGTCGGGGCTGCCGCCCTCCGAGCCGTCCCACGCGACGACCCGCACCGGGGCCTCGGAGCCGAACACACGGTCGAATGCCTGTCCCACCGTCAAGGTCATCGAGCCTGCACCGCCTTCTCGTAGAGCGTGGGGAACCGTCCCCTCGGGTCGTACCTGCGTTTGATCGGGTCGTATGCCGTGCCGCCGTAGAGGGCGGCGAAGGTCGCCTCGTCGTAGTACGCGTCGGAGTAGAGCGACTTGTGGCCGCCGAGCCGGGTCACCTCGGCCTCGATGCGGCGGTTGACGTCGCCCTCCCTCGCGCCGGGTTCGATCATGACGCTCGACCAGAAGCCGACGTTGACGTAGCGCTCGCCGCGCGCCATCGGGTAGAGCGGCCACGGGGTCTCGTCGGGCGGCGAGCCGGGAGTCGGACGCAGCTGGATCGGGCACAGCCAGACCGGCTCGATCGGCACCTCGCGCAGGAACCAGTCGACGAACTCGGCCGTGCGCTCGAGCGGGATCTCGACGTCCTGCACGACACGCTCACGGCTCGGCAGGCCGCGCAGCCGGTCGATGCGGGCCATCACGTGGTGGCGGTTCTCGAGGGCGACGATCTTCCAGTAGACGTCGCTCCGCAGCAGGTGGGTGGGCCAGAGCCGGCGCACCGTCGGGTTCTGTGCCCCGAAGGCCCGGCTGCACCAGAACCAGTCCGTGTCCCAGCGCCACAGGTAGTCGTGGGCGGTGAGCACGTCGGTGCGGCGCTGCTGGATCGACCGGTAGAAGACCTGTTCCCCGGTGTAGTCGCTCGGTCGGGCCTGGCCCTCGAGGTGGTCGGTCCACCGGCCGAGGCTGAGATAGGCCTCGGTCGGCCCGAAGACGACGCCGTCGACGAAGTCGACCCGGTCGCCGTCCCACGACCGTGACGCCATGACGTCGCCCACCGCGTCGGTGAGCGCCCGCACCGAGTCGAACCGCACGTGCCGCAGCGCGACGTACGGTCGGGCCGGCTCGAGCTCGATGACGAGGTCGAGGGCGTAGCCGAGGGACCCGTAGGAGTTGGGGAACGTGCGGAAGAGGTCGGCATGCTCCCCGTCAGGCGTCGCCGTCACGACCTCCCCGTCACCGGTGAGGATCCGCATCTCGAGCACGGACTCGTGGGGCAGGCCGTTGCGGAACGACGAGGCCTCGATGCCGAGACCCGTCACGGCCCCGCCGATCGTGATGGTCCGCAGCTGCGGCACGACCAGGGGCACGTAGCCGTCCGGGAGCAGCTCGTCGACGAGCTGCTCGTAGGTCGTCAGGCCGCCTACCAGGGCGGTCGCCGGGCCACCGTCCACGCCGGGCCGCACCTCGACGACGCCCCGGAACGCGGACAGGTCCAGCCCGGCTGCGTCGGTGGCGGTGCGGGTGCGGAAGAGGTTGGAGGTCCGCTTGGCGAGCCGCACGGGCCGGTCGGGCGGCAGGGCGGCATACGCCTTCGTCACCTGCTCGAGAGCACGCTCGTGCTCGCGGACCCGGTGGAGGGGTTCGACGCCGGCAGCAGCAGATGCGACCTGGGGGGGAGCCACCGTTTCAGTCAAACAGATCTCGCCGGGGCGCGTGGGCTACTCGCGCGCAAGCATGGTGGCGCCGAGGCCGACCATCATGACGCCGCCCGTGACGCCGAGCTTCTCGAGGCGGTCGGGCTTGCGGGCGAACCACTCCCGGGCCCGCGCCGCGAGCAGTGCCCACATGCTGTCGCTGCAGATCGCCATGAGGCCGAAGACGGCGCCGAGGACCACCATCTGCACCGCGACGTGTCCCGCACGCGCGTTGGTGAACTGCGGCAGGAAGGCGACGAAGAAGAGGATCGTCTTCGGGTTGGTCACTCCCACGAGGAACCCGACGCGCAGGGCGTGGCCGCGCTTGGCCGACACCTGCGCCTCGAGGGCCTCGCGCGCCTCGTGCCGGTGCCGGATCGCCTGGATGCCGAGCCAGATGACATAGGCGGCACCGGCCACCTTGATGACCGTGTAGGCCGTGATGCTGGCCGCGACGACCGCGCCGAGACCGACGGCCACGAAGAGGGCCTGGGCCGTCACCCCGACGGCGTTGCCGACGACCGACAGCAGCGCCTCTCGACGCCCGACGGTCAGGGCGCGCCCGATGGTGAAGAGCAGGCTGGGGCCCGGGACCTGGATGAAGAGGATCGACGCGATGAGGAACGCGACCCACTGGCTCGATGCTGGCACGCGCCCAGTGTGCGCCCGTGAGGATGAGATCGGCAGGCGGTTATCGAGGGCCGGACACTGGCGTCGGTCGCCATGACGACATCCCCGCAGACCGGGCGCACCGACCCGCCCCTCGCCGCCGACGAGGCCACAACCCTTGTCGCCTTCCTCGACTCCCACCTCGACTCCCACCGCGACACCCTCCCGCCCCATGCCGGAGCCGTGGGCGAGTGCCGACTGGGACGCCGATCGCGACTGGGAGATGACGTCCGCGCGTGATGACAGCCCCGAGGAGCTCCGCCGGATCATGGACGAGTCCGTCGATCAGCAGTTCACGCTGCGCTGGATCCTGCTGCACATGATCGAGGAGAACGCCCGCCACAACGGTCACGCGGACTTCCTCCGCGAGGCCGTCGACGGCGTCACGGGGGAGTGACGGACCGGCGCAGGCAGAAGCGCCGCAGCGGCTCCACCGCGATGACCTCGGCGAGGTCGCGATAGCGCGCTGYCGCCTGCTCCCGCCGTCCCGTGCGCCACTCGAGGTCGGCGAGGGCGAGGCTCGCGTCACGACTGGCGTATGCCGGGGCGCCACTCTCGAGTGAAGCGAGCTCGGACTCCACGGCGTCCAGGGAGCCGCCCTCGGCGAGGATCGCGTGGGCGGAGGCGACGAGACGAGCGACCCGAACCGAGGGGGAGGGCCACCGGTCCTCGAGCGCGCCGTAGAGCTGGGCGATGCGCGGCCAGTCGGTGCGCTCGAACGTGGCCGTGCTCGAGTGCAGCCCGGCGATCGCGGCCTCGATGGCGAAGCGGCCGTCACCGGCGGCCGCGAGGGTGGCGTCCTCCAGCCCCGCTCGCAGCAGCGCCACGTCCCAGCGCGACCGCTCGACCTCGTCGAGCGCGAGACCGGTACCCGAGTCGTCGACGCGACCGGGGCGCCGGGACAGACCGAGGCGGATGACGGCGCGCAGGCCGCGCACCTCGGTGTCGTGGGGGTAGGCGGCGACGAGCGCGTCGGCGATCGAGAGCGCCTGCCGTCCGGTGTCGGCCAGTGCGTCCGCGGGGTCGAGGACGGTCCGGTGCGCGACCGTGAACATCCCCGCGACACAGGCGATCACGACCGGCAGACGGCGCTCGCGCTCGATCGCCTCGGGCACGTGGAACGTCCCTCGGGCCTCGGCTAGAGCGCGCTTCGCGCGGGTGAGCCGCGCCGCTGCGGCCGTCTCCTGGATACCGAGGTGGCCGGCGATCTCCGGGATCGTCAGGCCGCACACGACGCGCAGGGCGAGGACCATCCGGGACGCGGGGGAGATGGCCTCGACCTCGTCGCACGCGACGAAGAGCAGGGCGAGGCGGTCGTCGAGTCCCTCCCCTGCGTGGAAGGACAGGTTGTCGGCGTCCATGGCGGTGCGCTCCGCCTCGGGACGGGCGAGTTCTGTGGCAAGTTCAGGGGCCAGCCGACGTTCCACGGAGCGTCGCCGGGCATCGTCGAGCCACGCCCGTTTGGCCACCGAGGTGCACCACGCGGCATACGACTCGATGGGACGCCCGCCGTCCCGCTCGTGGGCGGCGGCGCGCGCGACGGCCTCGGCGGCATACTCCTCGGCGTCGTCGAGGCTCCCGGTGAAGGAGGCGAGGGCGCGCACGATGCGCGGCCACGCCTCCTCGAACTCACCCGTCCCGAGCGGCACTCACATCCCCGTCGGGAAGACCTTGCGCCACTCGATGTGGCCGCCGGTCGGCACGAGCGCCGCGACCCGGCGTGCGGTGTCCTCGTCGTCGGTCTCGACGAGGTAGAAGCCGGTGATCACCTCGGACGTGTCGGGGAACGGGCCGTCGGTGTAGACGGCGTCCTCGACGAGGCGACCCTTGGCGCCGGGGGTCACGGTGCCGCCGTGCCGCGAGCTCTGCAGCGCGGCGCCCCCGACGACGCGGGCGCCGAGGTCCACGACGGCCTTCTGGAAGGCCTTGTGCTCGGGGAACGAGGCGTCCATGTCGGCGGCGACGCCGGGCGCGGCGGGGTCCTTGCCCGCGGGGCTCGCCTCGGGCTGACCGCCGAGGTAGGCGTCGGAGTCCCAGTCGCCCTCGTGGATGAGGTAGACGTACGTGTCGGCCATGGCCGGCTCCTTCTCGATCAGGTGCGCAGCCGGGAGACCGCGCAGGTGGCGACCCTCGCCACATCATCCTGACGAACTCGACCGAACGGAATCGACACCCTGGACTGAAGTTTTTCGGCTCGCGGTGTCAGCCGGCGGCGAGCCGACCGAGTCGCGCCTCGAGGGAGGCCCGGCGGTGGGCGTTGCCCTCGAGGTCGAGGTAGCGCGTGCCGAAGGTCGCGAGCAGGGCGTCGTCGAGGCGGCGGACAGCGCCCGGCGGGTACTTGTAGCCCATTCGCTCGATGAGGTCGGCCCCGTCGACGGGTGCGATGACCTCGGCGAGGGCGTCGACCGACGTGATGCCGAGCTCGAGCAGCAGGCCCGAGACCCACGTGTAGTGGTCGGTGCGTGCCCACCCGGCTCCGGCGTACTTCGAGGCGAGGAACTTGGCGAGGTCCTGCGCGCTGATCCGCTGGTCCTGCTCGTCGGGGTGGGGTGGAACCTCGGGCAGTGCCATCTGCAGGCGGTCGCGGATGGCCGAGAACTCCCGGTCGGCGAGCTCGATGAGCCCGGCGGCCAGGGTGAAGCGGCGGTCGAGCTCGTGCGCGTGCTCCTCGGGCACGGTCCCCTTGTAGCGGATGTCGTGCTCGAACTCGGCCCACGCGTGCTGCAGCACCGTGCGGATCTGGACGGACGCGCTCCGCCGTCGCAGCGGCTCGTAGGCCGGGCGCACGGTCCGGCTCGCGTCGACCGAGACCAGCTGGTGGCGGCTCGCGTAGCCGAACCGTCCGGCCCGGGCGGTCTCGAGGCCCATGTCGCGGTCGTCGAGGACGGCGAGCTCCTCGGCCAGCAGCTCTGCGACGGCTGCGACATCGTCGTGGACGTAGGTGATGACGCGGACGCCGATCTGGTCGGTGACGTCGACCAGGGGGTTCGGGTAGAGCAGGCCGTGGTCATCGCGTCGCTCCGCCTTGGAGGCGAACGACGTGACGGACTTGGTGCGGCCGCTGACGCTGAGGTAGTTGATGCCGGCGTCGTCGAGCAGGCCCGTCACCATGTCGACGAAGAGCGCGGTCGCGGCCTCGATCTCGGGCCGCACGGCGGCATAGGCCGCCGCAGCTTCACTGATCTCGCTGGCCTCACTGATCTCGCTGGTCTTGCCTGCGCCAATACTGTCGGACATGCGGCCATCCTGCCGTGCCGCCAGCACCGGCGGCGACCGGTAGTTGCGGAACCACCAGAGGTCCTCCCGGTCCGACGCTCCCCAGCCGTGGCGCGCCCCCCACCACGTCGGAACGCCCGGCCCGACCGCAGCATGGGCCGGAAACGCGCGCAGAGCCGCATCCACGAGTCCGACGGCGCCGTCATCCTCCCAGTCGTGGCAGCGGGGCTTGACCTCGTCGCTCTCCGGGCAGGGGAAGAGGTGGAACAGGCCGATGCTGAAGCCCAGCGCTCGGTAGAGCGAGATGGCGGACTCGAGCGTGATGCCGTGATGGCCGCCCTCGAGCCGGGAGATGCGGCTGTGCGGGACGCCGAGCCGGCTGGCAAGCGCCCGCTGGCTCAGCAGGTAGGTGCGGCGCGCATGTCTCAGGGCATTGCCGAAGGCGTCAGGCCCGTGGCCGATGGGGACGGTCATGGATCCACCGTGCAGGCCAGGAGAACGTGGGCGGGAGGCCGACCATCTTCCTGTGGACATCCAGGTCGCATCCCGCTGGGGGTGTGGACAGCAGGTGGGGGTGGTGCGCGGCAGCGTCCCCACCGACTGTGCGTTGGGTCATGCGGTGACCCAGCCCGCGATCGGTACCAGCTGGGTCACCTGGAGACCCAATGCACAGGGCAAGGAGGGACGGACACCGGCTGCCCGGGAATCGCGTGGACGTGGCGCGCGGGGAGGTGCGAGCGTGGCGCCATGCACCTCCAGACCGCCCGCCTCACCATCCGTCCCTGGTCGCACGACGAGGCCGACCGGCTGCTCGACATCCTGAGCCGTATCGAGGTCGTGAAGTGGCTCGGCGACGGCGAACCGGTCCTCATGAGGGACCTCGACGAGGCGCACACCCGGATCGACCGCTTCGAGGAGCGCAGCGCGACGGCGCCTCTCGGCCTCTGGGCCGTGGAGGTACGCGAGACCGGGGTGGTCGCGGGGTCCGTCCTCCTGCTGACGCTCCCGAACGCCGACGACAGTGAGGTGGAGGTCGGTTGGCACCTGCACCCCGACTCGTGGGGCCACGGCTTTGCCACCGAGGCCGCGACCGCCGTGATCCAGCACGGCTTCGACGCGGGCCTACCCGAGATCTACGCCACCACCCACACGACGAACGAGCCGTCGCAGGCCGTCTGCCGTCGCCTCGGTCTCGACGACCTCGGCGTCATCGAGAAGTGGTACGAGGAGGAGTCGCGGGTCTACCGCACGACGCCCGAGCGCTGGGCCAACCGCGGGTGAGTATGCCGTCCGGCCCGCGTCGGCGACGCGCGCGTTCAGCCGCCGACGTGCACCTGCGGTCGCCGGTCTGCGTCGGGCTCGGCACGCCGGATGATCTCGTGGGTCAGCGGGGGGATGTCGCCCTCGCCGGCGAGCAGGAAGCGCAGCACGTTCTGGCCGGGCGCCTTCTCGCTCCACTCGAAGTAGATGTGCGGCGGCTTGCTGACCCGGTCGCGCACGTCGAGCAGGACGGCAGCGAGCACGTTCGGCACCGACGGGCCGGTCGCGCGCAGGATGTAGTGGCCGCCGACGACGGCCGAGCCGACGTGGACGGTCGTCGCGAAGTCGCTCGCGTCGCTGATCTCGACCTCGAGGAAGATCGCGCCCTGACGGGCGTTGAGGTGGTTGTGCATCCGGACCTCGAGCGACTTCGCCCGGTACTCGTCACGGTCGCCCTCGTTGATCTTGTTGGCGATGAAGCGCAGCGGCTGGGGACCCAGCGCCGCGTCGTCGAGGATGGCCTTCGCGCTGTCGTCGTAGACGACCCGCTGGACCCGCAGCTCGGTCGAGCGCACGATGCGTGACCAGACGCTGATGACGATGATGAGGGCGATGAAGATGAGCGCGATGACGAGTCCCTCGGGCCGCTGCCTGATGGTGATCGTGATCGTGTAGACGAAGATCGCGCTGACCACGGCGAAGAACCCAGCGGCGGCCCGGTGACCTCGCCGCAGCTCGGTGAGGAAGACGGCGATCGCGGCGGAGGTCATGAGCGCGAGCACGCCGGTGGCATACGCCCCCGCCTGCTCGTCGACGTTCGCGCCGAAGGCCAGCGTCACGACCGCCGCGATGAACGACAGCACGAGCACGAGAGGTCGCGTCGACCGCGCCCAGTCCGGGGCCATGCCGTAGCGGGGGAGGTAGCGCGGCACGATGTTGAGCAGGCCAGCCATGGCGGACGCGCCGGCGAACCAGAGGATGCCGATCGTCGAGACGTCGTACACCGTCCCGAAGCCCTCGCCGAGGAGGTGGTGCGCGAGGTAGGCCAGGGCCCGTCCGTTGGCCCCGCCGCCCGGCTGGAACGCGGCGGGTGGGATGAGCAGGGTCGTCACGAGCGAGGAGCCGATGAGCAGGACGCTCATGATGAGGGCGGCGGTCGTGAGCAGCTTGCGGGCGTTTCGGATGCGGCCCTCCGGCTTCTCGGCCGTGTCGGTCGGCTCGCCCTCGACGAGCGGCATGACGACGACACCCGTCTCGAAGCCGGACAGGCCCAGGGCCAGCGCGGGGAAGACGAGCAGCGACGCCCCGATGATCCCGAACGGCGCCGAGTGGGCCGAGGTCATGGCCACGATCCAGTCGTGGAACGCCGTCGGGTGGTTGCCGATCTCGAGGATGCCCCGCACGAGCACGACCGAGCTGAGCCCGAGGTAGGCGACGACGAGGACGACAGCGATGCCGATGGCCTCCTTGAACCCCTTGAGGAAGATGCCCGCGAGCAGCACGAGCAGCGTCAGGGTCACGCCGACCTGGTGGCCCGTCAGCGTCGACTTGAGGTACGGGTTCTCGACGACGTGGGCGCTCGCGTCCGCGGCCGAGAGCGTGATGGTGATGACGAAGCCGGTCGCGACGAACCCCAGGAGGCAGAGCACGAGGATCTTGCTCGGCCAGTAGGCGAGCAGTCGCTCGAGCATCGAGAGGCTGCCGTCGCCGTGCGGGCTCTCAGCCGCGACCCGGCGGTACATCGGCAGCGCGCCGA
The DNA here is from genome assembly GCF_056400505.1 of Terrabacter sp. P5_B1. Lineage (NCBI taxonomy): Bacteria > Bacillati > Actinomycetota > Actinomycetes > Micrococcales > Intrasporangiaceae > Terrabacter > Terrabacter sp. P5_B1. The sequence continues at coordinate 7,619 of NZ_JBFULD010000034.1, read as the reverse complement.
AGAGGGTGATGAGGACGAGCACGAGCGTCGCGACCGGCGACAGGGCGCCCGCGGCCAGGGCCGCGATGCCGGGCTGGTAACCGAGCGTGGAGAAGTAGTCGACACCGGTCAGGCACATGACGCGCCACCACGGCTGGACGTGCTGCTGGGCCCTGGCCTCGCTCTCGGGCTCGTAGTAGCCACCCGGGTCGGTCTCCTCGGCGTCCAGGAACCACCGCGTCAGGGGGGCGCGCTCCGCGCGCTGTGTCGTCGTCACGGCGGCGAAGTCTAGGGGCCTGCGCTGGGAGGCCTTCCCAATCCTCGGGCGCCGGACCGGTAGCAGAGCGAGAGGACGGCCAGCCCGAGGGCCCACAGGGCGTGCACCCCGTTGACGACCAGCAGCGCGGCGACCGACAGGAAGGCGACCAGGGCCGTCCACCAGGCCACGGTGCCGCGCGAGAGAAGGCGCAGCGCCGAGGCCGTGCCGAGGACGTAGACGAGCGTGAAGCAGCCGGTCGCGAGCAGCATGAGCGGCGTGAGCCCCAGGCCGAGCATGACGGCGAGACCCAGCGAAAGCAGCGAGGCGACGGTGATGAGCAGGGTGCTGCGTCGAGGCACCTGACCGGCCTCGCCGCCACGGGCCAGCCATGCGGGAAGAGCGCCGTCGCGGGCCAGCGAGGCGCCGAGCCTCGACCCACCGGCGAAGTACGCGTTCATCGCGCCGATCGTGAGCAGCACGGCGACGACGGCCGTCACGACGCGGGCCTGCTCGCCCAACGCGATGGCCATGAGGTCCGAGAGGGGTGCCTCGCTGCGGCCTGTCGCCGGCCCGAGCACGAGGACGCTGGTCGCGGCGAGAGCGAGGTAGAGCACGCCGACGACGACCACGGCGATGCCCGTGGCACGCGGGACGTCCCGGCGCGGGTCGCGGTAGTCCCCGGCGAGCGACGCCACCGCCTCCCAGCCGGCGAAGCCCCAGACGAGGACGGCCGCGGTCGTGCCGATGGCGGTCCACCCGTTCGGGGCGAAGGGGGTCAGCGACGCCGTGCTGCCGTGCGGCAGTGCGACCGCCACCGTCGCCGTCATGAGCAGCGCGAGCACGCTGGCGAGCACGAGCTGYACGCGACCCGAGAACCGCAGGCCGGCCAGGTTCATCGCCCCCGTCCCCAGGATGAGCACCGCGGCGACGACGACGGTGGTCGTGCGGCCGCCACCGACGACGTCCGCGACGTAGCCACCGGCCATCATCGAGGCCGGCGGCGCACCGACGGGGATGGCGAAGTAGAAGCACCACCCGACGGCGCCGGCGGCCCGCGGACCGAAGGCGCGTCGCACGTAGGTCGAGACGCCGCCACCGTCGGGGTGGCGCGCCCCGAGCGCGGCGAACGTGCTCGCGAGCGGCACCGACAGCAGCACGAGCGCCGCCCAGGCCAGGAGCGATGCGGGGCCCGCGACCGCGGCCGCGAGTGCGGGCAGGGTGATGACCCCCGTGCCGAGCACGGCGCCCACCGACAGGGCGGCCCCCTGTGCGACGGTGAGTGAGCCGCCGGTCGCGGCAGCGCTGGTGCGGGTGAGGCCTGCGGTCGTCGTCATGCCTCAAGGATCCTGTCCGAGTGGACCGACTGGAAGTGCCACTTCTTGTCAGGTTGTTTGGGCCAATCTAGGCTCGAGGCGTGGAGCTCCACGTCAGTCTCAGCGGCTCCGGCGACCTCTCCGCCCAGATCTACGCGCAGGTGCGGACGGCCGTCCTCGACGGCCGTCTGGCCGGGGGCGACCGGGTCCCGGCCTCCCGCGACCTTGCGGCGGCCCTCGGCGTCTCGCGCGGCACGGTGACTGCGGCGTACGACCGCCTCCTCGCCGAGGAGCTGCTCGAGAGCCGCCGCGGCGCCGGCACGTTCGTGGCGAGCGGGTGCGTCCGGCCCGCCGCCCGCCGCGCTCGCCTCGGCGCTGTCGTACCGACGTCGCTGTGGACCGGTGCCCCGACCTCGGTGGGACCAGCTCCCGGCCCGGGCGCCGCCGCCCACGACTTCTCCGTCGGGGTGCCTGACGGCTCGCTCTTCCCGCTCGCGACGTGGCGCCGCCTCGTCAGCGGGACCCTGCGCCGCGGGCGCCTCTCGGCCGGCACCTACGACGACCCGGACGCCACTCGCGGAGGCAGCCGTCTCGAGGCGGAGATCGCGAGGTATGCCGGCCGGTCGAGGTCGGTCGTCGCCTCCGGTGCCGACGTGGTGGCCACGGCCGGCGCCCAGCAGGCTCTCGACCTCGTGGCTCGCGTGCTCGTCGAGCCCGGAGACGTCGTCGCCGTGGAGGACCCCGGCTACACGGCCGCGGCGCGGCTCTTCGCGACCCATCGCGCCGTCGTCCGCGGCGTGCCGGTCGACGGCGAGGGGATCGTCGTCGACGCCCTGCCCGGCGCTGCCCGCCTGGTCTATGTCACGCCGTCGCACCAGCACCCGACCGGCGTGGCCATGTCGATGGCGCGCCGGATCGCTTTGCTGGAGTGGGCCGTTCGGCACGGCGCCGTCATCGTCGAGGACGACTACGACAGCGAGTTCCGCTTCGCCGACCGGCCGCTCGAGCCGTTGCAGAGCCTCGACCGCGACGGCCGAGTCATCTACGTCGGGTCCTTCTCCAAGTCGCTGCTCCCGGCCCTGCGGGTCGGCTACGCCGTCGCGCCGACCACGCTGACGGCCGCCCTGCGCGAGGCGAAGCGTGTCACGGTCTGGGATGGGGACGCCGTGACCCAGGGCGCTCTTGCCGACTTCCTGGCCGAGGGTCACCATGCGGCCCACGTCAAGCGTGCGACGAAGGTCTACCGCGCCCGACGCGACGCGCTCCTGCACGGGCTTACGTCCCCCGAGGGTCTCGCCGACTGGCTCGAGGTCATCCCGTCGGCGGCGGGTCTGCACCTGTGCACCCTGTTACGCGACCCGGCCCTGGACGACGTGACGATCGCCGCGGCAGCCCTGGCCGCAGGCGTCTACGTCGAGCCGCTGTCGGTCCGGCACCTCGAGCAGCCGCCCCGTCACGGCCTCGCCTTCGGTACGGGCGGCATACCCCTGGAAGGTATCGCCCCGGCGCTCGCCACGCTGCGAGGGGTGTTCAGCTCGAGCCGGCCGGGACGCCCCGCCGCCGGATGATCGCGAACTGCGTCGCGAGCGGGATGATCCCGAGGATCAGCACCATCGGCACGGCGAAGCCGAGGCGCAGGTTGTCCGACCCGACGGCCCCGGTCAGCACGGCGCCGAGCAGTGCACCGACGTAGTTGAACTGGTTGAACCGGGCGACCACCTGGTCGGTCTTGTCGATGCGCTCGCCGGACGAGCCCGCGTCCTCGCCGCCGGCGATGGCGCCCGCCGCGGAGAAGCTGAGCGGCGCGATGGTCGCGACGGCGCCACCGAGGATCGTGAAGCCCACGACGGCCACGACCCACGACGGGGCGAAGACGATGACCGCCAGCGACAGGGCGGCGACGACCCCGCTGATCCGGAGCAGCCACACGGCGCCGTGCCGATCGACGAGACGGTCGCCGACAGCACGGGCCAGGAGCGTCGCGACGAGGTAGGGGAGCGTGGCCAGGGCGGTGAGGCCGGTCGGCGCGTGCAGCGTGCCGTCGAGGTAGACCGGTCCCCACGTCGTGGCCGCCGTGTCGACCATGTAGAAGAGGACCATCGCGACGCCGAGGAGCGCGATGCGCCGCCACGGCACGTCGACCGTGGCGTCCGTCGCGGCCAGTCGGTCGCGGCGTACGAAGGGCGCGGCGAGGGCCGCGACGGGAAAGGCGAGCAGTGGTAGCAGCGCCGGGCCGAGCTCGACACCCGACGTCGCGAGCGTGACGAGGGTGCCGAGGATGCCACCGGCGGTCCAGAAGGCGTGGAACGACGGCAGGATCGGGCGACGGTAGAGGTGCTCGACCGTGACCGCCTGCATGTTCGAGGAGGCGTCGACGAGCCCGAGCGCCAGCCCGTAGGCCGCGAGCCCGGCGACGAAGACGCCGAAGGCCGGCGCGACGAGCAGCACCCCGAAGCCCAGCGTCGCGACGACGAGGCCCACGCGTACGACCACGGCGCTCGACGAGCGCGCCGCGACGACCTCGGCGACGACCGAGCCCACGCCGGCGAGCAGGACGACCATGAGGAGCAGCCCGCTGACGGCGAGCTCGTCGAGCGACCACTTCTGCTGGACCTGCGGCAGGCGGGTCGTCAGGGAGATGAAGAGCAGACCCTGGACGAAGAAGGCAGCGCCGGCGGCGAGCCGCGCCCGCAGCACGGGGGAGGACTCAGCCTGGGACGTCACGGTGGGTCACACTGTCGGTCGCGGGTACCGGCGTCAAGGCTCGGAGGATGTGCCTACCAGTCGGCACCCTGGCAGGTGGACCGGTCTGTCGTCTCGACCTGGAGGGTCGCGTGGGCGACGTGGAAGCGCTCGCGCAGCATCCGGGAGGCGGCCTCGAGCACCTCCGGTCCGGTGTCGGGGCGCGACGTGACGAGGTGGGCGGTCGCGACGTCCATGCCCGACGTCAGGGTCCACACGTGCAGGTCGTGGACCTCGGTGACGCCCGGTACCTCGCCGAGCGCGGTGAGCAGTTCGGTCGGCTCGATGCCGGTGGGTGCGTGCTGGCCGAGGACGGCGACGACCTCGCGCCCGAGCGCGAGGGCGCGGACCGCGACGAAGACGGCGATCGCGAGGGCGACGACGGTGTCCCACCACGCGCTCCCGGTCGCGCCGACGAGCAGGGCGGCTGCGATGACCCCGACCGAGCCGACCGTGTCGGCCACGACCTCGAGGTAGGCGCCCTTGACGTTGAGGCTCTCGGCAGCGCCGCCACGCAGCAGGAACAGTGCGACGACGTTGATGACGAGACCGATCCCGCCGACGACGAGCATGGTGCCCGAGGCGATCCCAGGGCTCGACCCGATGCGCCCGACGGCCTCGACGGCGATGTAGACGGAGACGCCGAGCATGAGCAGCACCGCGAGCCCGGAGGCGAAGACCTCGGCCCGGTAGGAGCCGAAGGTGCGGCGCCCGGTGGTGTCGGCGCGGGTCGCGATCCGCGTCGCGACGAGGGCCGCGCCCAGCGTCACGACGTCGGCCGCCATGTGCCCTGCGTCGGACAGCAGGGCGAGAGAGCCCGACGTCAGGGCGGCGACGAGCTCGACGACGAAGAAGGCAGCCACGAGGCCGAAGGCGACGGCGAGGCGCCAGCGGTGTCGGGCGCCCGCGTGTCCGGGAGTGTGCCCGTGGGAGTGCCCGTGGCTCATCGACGCCGACCCCCGTCGTGGAGCGCGTGCGCGCGGGTGACGTCGAGGAGCAGCCTGACGTGGGCGTCGGAGAGGCGGTAGTAGATGTTGCGGCCCTCGCGCCGTCCGGTGACGACACCCGAGGCACGGAGCATCCGGAGTGCCTGGGAGACGGTCGTCTCTGCGGTACCGGTCGCGGCGGAGAGGTCGCAGACGCAGAGCTCACCGGCCTCGAGGAGGGCATAGAGCAGCCGGGCACGGGTCGGGTCGCCGAGCAGCTTGAAGACGCTGGTGACGCGGGCGAGCTCGTCGACACCCGGGGCGTGGTCGGTGGCGAGGGCGACCTTCTCGGGGTGCACGGAGGGGGCGGCCCACCCGTCGCGTCCGGCGACGGTGCTCACGGCAATCCCTTTCATCTGTTCGGATGATCAGATGTCACTGTCGTGGTGACAGGCGGCGCGTGTCAACCGAGCGGCAGACTGTGCGACATGCTGAAACTGACGGTCACCATCCCGAACGAGCTGACCGAGTCGGTCATGCAGGTGCTCGCCGACTCCTCGGCCGTGAGCACGCTGTCGGTCCTGCGCGGAGCGGCGGTGCGCCCGGTCGGCGACGTGGTCCAGGCCGACGTCGCCAGGGAGGGCGCCGACGTCCTCGTCGACCGGCTCCACGACCTCGGCGTCCACCGGGACGGGACCCTGCAGATCGAGCCGGTCACGACGTGGGTCTCGCGGGCCGGCTTCGAGGCGGACGAGGCGACGCCGGGAAGCAGCGCCGACGCCGTCGTGTGGGCGCAGGTGGCGCAGCGGTCCTACGACGACAGCGAGCTGAACTGGACGTTCCTGTCGTTCATGTCGCTCGCCACCCTCATCGCCGGCATCGCGATCGTCCTCGACTCGCAGATCCTCGTCATCGGCGCCATGGTGCTGGGTCCTGAGTTCGGCGCCATCGCCGCGCTGGGGGTCGCACTCGTCCGGCGGCGACCGCTCCTGCTCGCCGTCGCGGCGCGGGCCCTCGTCGTCGGCTTCCTCGTGGCCATCCTCGTCACGTGCATGGCCGGGCTCGTCGGACGCGCCCTCGGCTGGGTGACCCTCGACGACATCACGGGCAACCGTCCCAGCACCCACTTCATCTACGCGCCGGACAAGTGGTCGTTCATCGTCGCCGTGCTCGCTGCCGCGGCCGGGGTGCTCTCCCTGACGTCGGCCAAGCTCGGAGGGCTCAGCGGCGTCTTCATCTCCGTCACGACCATCCCGGCCGCCGGCAACGTCGCGCTCGGCCTCGCCTTCGGCGCGTGGCCGGAGGTGCGCGGCAGTGGTCTCCAGCTCGTCATCAACGTCGTCGGGATGGCCCTCGCCGGTTGGCTCACCCTGGCGCTGCAGCGCGCCGTCTGGTCTCGCGTGCCGGCGCCGCCGTCGCACACGCGCCTGAGTCGCCGCATCCACGCCGAGCCGCCGTCCCGCTGAGGGGCGTCAGCGGGTGGTGGTGGACGTCGGTCGCGGTGGGGGCGCCGGCAGCGTGAAGGTCGTCGTCAGCGCTCCGTTCACGAGCGCCAGCAGGACCCCGGTCTCCCGGCGGATGACGGCGTAACGGCTCGCCGCCACGGGCGAGCTCGCCCTGGCCTCGTCCGAGGCRGCGCGGGCGAAGAGCCCCAAGGAGGCGAGCCTGCCGTAGTAGCTGGGGGCGTCGAGGCCTGGAGGTGGACCGTTGGCCCCGAGCCGGGCGAGGTGCTGCGCCATGAGGTCGAGCTGGAGGGCGGCAGCGTTGCCCGACAAGGACATCCGGTCGAGCAGGCGCACGTCCATGACGAGGCTCGTGCAGTCGGCGAGTGCGACGGGCCGGTTGAAGACGGGGCTCGTGCTCAGACTGGGCGACGCAGGCGCTGTCACGGTGACCGTGGGCGTCGCGACGACGGTCGCGGTGGTCACGACCGTCGCGGTGATGGTCTGCCTGTCGATCTCGGTGACCGTCACCGTCTGCGTCGGTGGCGTGGGTAACGGCGTGCCGGACGCTCCGGCGAACTGGCTCAGCTCGATGACGGGCGTGCCGGACGAGCACGTCGAAAGGGTGAGGGCGCACGGCAGCACGAGTGCTGCGGCGACCCTGGCTCGAGGCACGGCCGACTCCGGTGCTCGACGTGGACAGTGCCTCGATTGTGGTCTCTGGACGGTCGTCGCGCGCCGGTATGCGCGAACCGCCCTGCGGTGCCACGGTGCCACGGTGCCACGRCGCCACGGCGCTTCGGCGCTCAGGTGCGCGCGGCGGCCAGCTGCGGACGGGTGAGGAAGAGGGCGCCGTCGAGCCGAGTCCCGCGCAGGTCGGCGTCGCGCAGGTCCGCGCCGAGCAGGTCGGCCCACCGCAGGTCCGCCGCGATGAGCAGTGCGCCCCGGAGGTCCGCCG
>NZ_JBFULD010000033.1:0-19327 GCF_056400505.1 Terrabacter sp. P5_B1 | reverse complement strand
CGTGCCGGTGTTGATTGAACTCAACCTCATGTACCCCGGAGGGCTCGAAGCGGTCCGCCACGACTTCTACGCCCTTTGGGCTCAATACGTCGAGGTGGCGGGCGGGTGGTGGCCGGTGGAGGAGACCGCGTCGAGCCCGGTGCGCCCGGAGGTGCCGGAGCGGCTACAACTGGTGGCGCCCAAGCTGTATCAGTGCGTGATGTCGCGAGCGGACCTGCAGCGCATGGTCCAGCAAGACCGCGTCGATGCATTGCGCGTCGGTCGGGTGGCGACGATCTTCCGCGCGTACCCGGATCACACGATCTACCCCCAAGTCGACCGTTCCGCGGCGACGGTGAAGGCGGATGCCGCCTGGCGTTCGTACGCGGCGCGCGGGGATCGGGTCGTGTGGGCCGTGATCGACAGCGGCATCGACGCTGGTCATCCGCACTTCTCCGAGCTAGAGCTTGCCAATGAGGGCGCGGCGGGAGTTGGCGGCAACGGGCTGACCACGGGACTTCACCGGGACTTCAGCTCGCTGGTGAACCCCCCGGCCGACGGGACGCCGCGACTGGAGCCGTTGCAGCCACTGAACGACGAGTGCGGTCATGGCACCCATGTGGCCGGCATCATCGCCGGGCGCGCCCCTGACGACGGCGTCGCGCATGTTGCCGACTCGAAGGCCCCGGTGGATGGTGGGTTCGTGGAGCGCGTTCACGGCGCGCTGTCCGGCATGGCTCCGGCGTGTCAGCTCGTCAGCCTCAAGGTGATGCGTCAAAGCGCCCAAGGCACTTGGATCACCTCTTCCAGCGCCGTGATCAGGGCGCTCACGTACCTGCGCACTGAGGTCAATGTGGACCCCGGCTTACTGCGCGTACACGGGGTGAACATGAGCCTGGGCTGTGAGTGGGACCCGCGCGGCTATGCCGCCGGACAGTCGCCGCTGAGCCAGGCCGTGAACCAGCTGGTAGCCGCTGGCGTGGTCGTTGTGATCTCGGCCGGTAACTACGGGGCGCGGACTGCCGTGGGCRACTCGACAAACACCTCCGCCATCCTCGGATCGATCACCGAGCCAGCTCATGCCGCCGACTGCATCGCCGTGGGGTCAACGCACCGCGATGCCCCTCACGTCTTCGGCGTGACGTGGACGTCGGGCAAGGGCCCCACGCTCGACGGACGGATGAAGCCTGACGTGGTGGCGCCCGGGGAGTGGATCACCTCGGCCGCGACCGGCGAGGTGCGCTCTGGTGCAGGTTTGGACGTCGCGTCAGGCACTTTGACGACGTTGGACGAGGCGGCTCGCCGCAACGCTCTCCTCACGTATGCCGAACAGTCGGGCACCTCCATGGCGGCACCGCACGTGTCCGGTGTCATCGCGTCGTTCCTGTCGGCTCGGCCGGAGTTCTTTGGCCGGCCACGGGAAGTCAAGCAGCTGCTGATGGAGAGTGCGACCGACCTGGGTCGAGAGCGGTATGCCCAGGGTGCCGGCCTCGTCGACCTGATGCGAATGCTTTCAAACGTCTGACGTCAAGGAGGGAAAGCCATGCGACGACAACAGACCGGGGAGCCGGTGTGGGACCTGACCTATGACGAGAAGGGGTCGCTAACGTCACCAGGTCATGACGACTTCCTCCGCGAGGTCCAGGCCGAGGGAGTCGTCGACCTGTTCGTGATGAGTCATGGCTGGGGCACGTCCGAGCAGAGCGCCAAGGCTCTATATGACGTCTTCTTCCCGTTGATCGCTTCTCATGCCGCGGAGGTGCCGGCAGTTGGGCCTATCGGTTTCGCTGGCATCTACTGGCCGTCCCTCTGGTTTCCGGAGTCGAGCGATGCCCAAGGGCCGGCGCCGACGGGGTCGACTCAAGCCGGCGCCACGGGAGTGGTCGACGTTAGCGCCGGAACGGCGTCCCTGACGGGACAGCAGATCGCGGCGTCACTCGCCCCGGGCTTTACGGATCAAGTGCAGCAGGAGGCGATGAGCGAGATTGGAAGGCTGATCGACGACAGTGCCACGGTGGGGTCTGCGGAGTCCGAGGATGCGAAGACGCAACGCATTCGCCATATACACGCGCTGGTCCAGAGTCTGAGCCCCGCCCCGCCGACGAGCGGCACGTTCGAAGACGCCGGTGAGACCGCGTTGCTCAGGTCTGACGACCCGACGAAGGCATACCAGGCAGCGGCACAGGCGTTCGGGAGTGCGCCTCCCGCATCGTCGACCCAGGGTGTGGGCGACTGGTTCAAGAACGCGATCAACGGCGCGAAGGATGTCGTGCGCGTGCTGTCCTACACCATCATGAAGGGGCGCGCTGGCGATATCGGCCAGAACGGCTTGGGTCCGCTACTCGCCGAGTTGCACCGCACGGCGCCCGCAGTGAGAGCTCACCTCATCGGCCACAGTTTCGGGGCGCGCCTAGTGTCCTTTGCCCTGTCAGGCGTCGGCTCTCCAGACGAAAGCCCGGTTGGGTCCCTACTCGTGGTACAGGGTGCCTTTTCCCACTGGGCCTTTGCCCACGCCCAGGACAATCCCTTCGACAAGGCGGGTGCGCTGAACGCATTCGGGGATCGAGTGCACGGGCCCCTGGTGTCCACTTTCACACAGTTCGACTGGGCTGTTGGAGTCTGGTATCCGCGGGCCTCTTTCTTGGCTCAGCAGGATATTTCCGCGGATGTGGCGGGGCGATGGGACGGCATGGGAAGAGATGGTTTCCAGGCAGTTAGCCCCGCGGAGGACAAAACCATGCCGGCAGGCGGTGGAACGGACTATGGACTCGCAGCGGGGTCGTTCTACCGCGTCGACGCCCGGAACGTTATCAACGACACGACGAAGCAACCCTTCTCGGGGGCTCACTCTGACATCTGCAAGGCTCCCGTCGCCCAACTTGCCCTGGCCGCCGCAGCCGCGGCGACCCGCTCCTGAAGGGCCCCGGGTATGGATGCCGCGGCCCGGGGCCATCAGGCAGGAGGCAGAGCAGGTTTCGCACTTGCGGCTCCTATGATCAGAATGCCGTCAGTCGTTTGCAACTCGGGTGATCCCAGTGAGGGCACCTATGGACGGCTCAGCTTTGAGTACTGGCTGAGTCCTCCGAGGAGCTCGGGGCGGCAACCGACGAGGAGGATCGTGACCACCACGTCGCCACGCACTCGGTTTGCTTTGAAACCCATCCAGCAAGTGCAAGGCGCTACATGGGCCTGAACTGGAACATTTCGTGACATAAGACGAATTCCTTGACATGCCTGAGGCTGTGCAACTGCGGATCCTTCCGGGAAGGGGTTAGCCATGTCGCGCAAAACGATCTGGGTCCAACACGTCGCTGTCAACGCAAAGATGCTAGGAATCCGCCTAGAAGCCGCGGGAAGCGGTGGCAATTTGACTGCCGAACAGGAGGCGACTGCGGCAGGGGTGCGGGAGTTCATAGATAAGGCGGAATATGCAGCGAATCGAGTGGACCCGGTTCCGAGCCGAATAGTCAACTGGTGGCGAGGGGTCTTAGTTGAAGCCGCCTACAGGAATATGCACGCGGCACGGGCCCAGATCGTACAACTCCTGCCAGAAGTAGACGTTGAGGCGGAGATTCCAAGTGCAGTGGCGCGCGCGCACGCGGTGATGAACCGAGATGATCCACGTTGCATCAGCGAGCAGCAACTCGTGCAAATGGAGTCGGCCAAAAGGAAGGCCTGGCTGCGAATGCTCATCGAAGACGGCTATGAGGGAGTGGATCAAAAGCACGCGCAATTGAGGTCATTCCGCAACATAATTCTTATGGCGGCCATAGTTACGATTCTCTTGGTGGCGGCAACACTGCTAGTGGTCGCGAACAATCCAACCGTCATGCCGCTTTGCTTCAAGAACGAGGTCGCCAAGTCGGCGACAGTCACAGCCCAACAGAATTTGAATTGTCCCACGCGGGAGAACACGACCGCTCCGTCGGGCGGCGACATCCTCGTAGTTGGTCTCATGGGCTTGTTAGGAGGTGCTCTGGCCACGACGGTGGCGATCCGAAAGCTCGAAAATTCTTCAACGCCGTACGATGTCCCTGTCGCTCTGGCTTGGCTTAAGGTTCCACTTGGTGCCTTCACAGCAATATTGGGGATTCTCGCTATCAGTGCTGGGTTCGTACCCGGGCTGTCAGTGCTCGACTCCCAACAACAGATTCTGGCCTATGCGTTGCTGCTTGGATTTGCGCAACAAGCATTCACAAGGGTGCTCGACAGCCGGGCTCAAGCTTTGAACGACACCGTGCCATCTAGGGAAACGAAGCTGCAGCATCGCGGGGCCGTGACGACGCAGTCGCTGGGGCAACGACGCAGTAGCGTCAGCGCTGGGCCTCGCGCGACGACCGCCGGCGTCGAGAGCGGCGGAGCAGCGCACGAAGGCATTCGCAGCGAGGCAACGCATGAATCGGGGCGTCCCGACGGTCCAGTGGAAACCGAGTAACACCCGTGGCACGGACCGCAACTCCAACGATTTGCTGAAACTTCACAGTTTCCACGGCGATCCACTCCGCCTGAGCGCTCGTCACGCCCTGGCGGGTGGCCCGCCTCGACCTCGGCCTGTTGAACCCAGTTGTGCAACGTGTCGGTATTGAACCCAAGCTGGTGGCCGACCCCTTCACCGCGCCGGCCTGCGTGTCGGGGTCAGCCGCAGGTAGACCCGCCATCCTGATCCCCGCTCCCCACGCTCCTCCGGGTACTTCCTCGGTGTTGCCATGACTCTCATCCTTCCGTGGAATGAGAGCCTCCATCAGACCCGGAACGGGACGCTCACCGACCAGAATCTCTCCGGCGCGATCGTCGACGTGACTCATTGCGAGGCGAGGGAGTGCTGTGGCGGCTCCAGGTGACGGCCCGCTCTTACCTGGGTGCCCTTGCCATCCACAGTGGTGGCGTTTGGCTGAACACGGCTGGTCTCGCCTCCTCAGCGGCGGCAGTCCCCACCTCGCGGACCTCGCGACCGCGAATGATCTCGGCGAGCCTCGGGAGGGGGCCGCCCCCGCCTCCGTACTTGATCGTCGGATACGACGTACTCGGCGGCAGGCTCGCGCGGCTTGAGTCCCCGGCGCGTCGAGGTGTTGGCGGCGCAGCCACGCGTCGTGCGCGCCGGTCCACGCCTGACTGTGAGGATCGCTTCTGCAGCCTGATCGTGCTGGGCTGTGGCTGGTGACCGTGAGTGTGACCCTACGCCTGACTGGCTTCGTGCCTTTGCGGGGGCTTGTCCGCTCATGGTCGCCAGCCCCGGCCTGGGCGGAACAGCTGGCCTGATCAGGAGCTTGACCGGCGAGCGTTAACGGCGCTCGTCGTGTCTCATCACAGTCCTGCCGAGTCTCCACCCGGACCGGGAACCACGTTCCCGTTCCAAGGCAGGAGAGAACGCATGACCAGTCTGACCGATCTTCGTGAGGTGGTCGATGTCGTGATCGGCGTCGACACCCACGTGCTCACCCACTCCGCGGCCGCGGTCGATGCCCGCACCGGCGGCGTCCTGGGCGAGGTCACCGTGGATGCGACCGATCGTGCGTGCACATCGAGCCCCACACTCGTACGCTCGGTAAACACCAGGGCCTCCCACAACTGTCGGATAGGCCGAGCAGGCAGCCCCTACTCTGCAACCCACGAACATGTATGAGTGAGGCCCCGGCCCGCAACCCCTCAGCCATCTCGAGCGGTCACTCCATACCGTCTAGCGGTAGCAGCCACCGGCAATCGGCAGATATCCAGGCGCTGGTGATGATCAACCGCCTGGACGTGTCATGCTGTTAACGACGCACGGTTGACCGACCGCGATCTATGGCGGCATCCACGCTCTGACCGGTGAGGGGAGTGGGCGCATGGCCCGCGTTGTGCTTGCGGAGTACTTCGTCGGCGAAGAGCAGACACTGCTATTCCTCGTGTCCGCCGCTAACGAGAACCCTCTGATCGAGGCCTTCGACCTGCCCGCTGAGGCCGCCTTGGGCCACGCACTCGACAGCTTCGGTGGCATGGGCGGCGCGCGGTCGGTGGACCTTGGCAGCTGGCAGGAATGGTTCGGGCAGTTGATTGCCCCGATTGTCCAGCACACCGATGAGGGGGACTTGGTGTGGTTCGTTCCCCACGGGCCGCTGCATTACCTTCCGCTGCACGCACTCCGAATTGGCGGCCGGTTTCTGATCGAACGCAACCCGGTCTGCTACACGCCGAGCGCCTCCATCATGAAGTACTGCAAGGCGAAGCGGACCGGTGGGCGTGATCGGGCAGTGGTGGTCGGCGACTCGCGGGACGACTTGGCGCACGCTCGTGAAGAGGCCACCGCGGTGGCCGAACTGTTCGGCGTCCGGCCGTATCTGGGCGCCGGGGCGACTAAGGCCGCGATCCGGGATGCGCTCGCTGGACGCGGCCGGCGCCTGGACGTGCTGCATATTGCCTGTCACGGCTACTTCGACTCCCGGAACGCACTTCGGTCAGGAATCCTCTTGGCGCCAGATCCCGAGGACTCGGACAGGCTGGATGGCGCCTTGACCGTTGAGGAACTCCTCGGCACGCACCTGGAGGCGGACCTCATCACGCTGAGCGCGTGCGAAAGCGGCGTCAGCGAACACCGGCCTGGCGACGAGCTCATCGGGTTGACCAGAGCTCTGATATACGCGGGTACGCCGTCCGTGATCGTGAGCCTGTGGCGGGCCGACGACCTCGCCGCCGGACTCATCATGAAGCGCTTCTACGAGCTTCTGCTCCGGTCCAGGGCTACGCCCGACAAAGCCCACGCCCTGCAGCAGGCCCAGTTACACGTGATGCGGATGACGGCACGGCAGATAATCGATGACTGCGCCGCGCGCCTGAACGCTATGGGGAACGGCGATCGGGCGCGGCGCCCCCTGCTCGAGATGCAGTCGGCCAGCGCCTACGCGGTCGCCGGTGACCTCGACGCGGCGATCGATCTCTACGACCGGGTGGCGCAGCAGGCGGGGGCCGCGCAGTTGCAGAGCCGAGCGGGCAAAACGTCGGACGTACTACGGTTCAAGCAGCGGGCTCGTACTCGCGGCTCCGCGGCGCCGGATGTGAACTTCGACGTCAGGCCGTTCGAGCACCCTGCCCACTGGGCTCCGTTCATTCTGGTCGGGGACTGGGAGTGAGATCGATGAGCAGCCTGGACCTCGCCGCCCGCCTTCAGCCAATTCTCTCCGTGCCTGACACGTGGTCCGGCCATCAGGCGCTGACGGCACTGCAAAAGTCGACCGCCGCCATGGCGTTGGTTGAGATCGAAGCGCGACCCCAAGCCCTGCTCAGCGAGCACGACCTTGCCGAAGTCGGGGCGGCGCACATCTCTGAGCGGCTCGTCCAGTTGCCCGGCCTGATTTTCGTCGACGCCGCAGCGGGAGTGCTCGACATAGATGACCTGGTCGTCCTTGCCTACCACCTGACGCGGACCGGTGCCTCCGGCTTCGTCGTCCTGCTAGAGGGAAAGGTGGCAGGGTGGGTGCCGAGCGAGGAGGTCGATGCAGCGCTGCCCATCGACGCGATCGGCTCGTCCCGGGTTTCGGGGAATCCGGGTGTCCGGCCCCGCTGGTACGTCTGCCACAAGTGCCGTCCCGCGCCAAGTAGGCGCGCGCCGTTCGATGCGACGGAGGCTCCCTCTTGCCCTCGGAACTGGCTGCACGGGCGCATGGAGCCGGAGGCGTAGTGTGTTCAGCGCCGTTCTCAAGGAGGTCACCGGCTATTTCGACCGCAGGGTGCTGCTGTCCACGTTCTTCCCGAGCCTGGTGTTCCTCGGTGGCGGCCTCCTGGTTGTGCTGCTGCTCCAGCTCGGCGGATCCGAACTCCTGTCGAGGTGGAACGGCCAGTCGGGAAGCATCCAGGCGATACTGGTCGCTGGGTTTCTGGTCTTTATCGCCTTCTGCACCATCGTGCTGGCCAACCTGCAGGACACGGTGGAACGCCTATACCAGGGGTATTGGCCCTCGACGAGACTTTCCGAACTCGTAGCCGGGCATCTGCGTGCCCGCGTTGACCGCCGACGCGACGAACTCATGGCCCGCGATCACGCCCTGGAGCACCTGGCCGAAGTGATCCGGCAGGAGCAGACGGCCTTCCCCACCCAGCAGGAGATCGGCGCCGCCACGGAATCTTCGTTGCTGCCTGCGCAGCGGGCGGGTGTGGTCGTCGACACATCAATCCGCCAGCTCAGGACTCGCCTCGGCGCGCTCGGGCACGTCTATGCGTCCTCTGCCGATCCGGGTGGGCTTGCCCAGCAGGTGCGCTCGTCCTGGAACGCGACTGCCGCTGGTGTTGCCGATCTCGACCAGGGAGCCGGAGAGGTGGACGCGGCCTGGGACGAGCGTCTCCGCCAGCTGACCGAACTGACGGAGCAGGCGTCCGAGACCCTGCGGAGGCTGGCCGAGGAGTTGTCGGAGCGCCGGCTGATGTTGCATCGTGACCTCTTCCTGCGCTACCCCCCTGCGTCGGAGACAGTGATGCCGACCGCGCTGGGCAACGTGCTGAAAGCCGCCGAACGGTATCCTGTGAAGCGGTACGGGCTGGACGCGGTCGTTATCTGGCCCCGATTGCAGCCCTTGTTGCCGGCGGAGTTCGCCACCCTTCTTCAGCAAGCCAAGACGTCATTGGATCTGATCCTCACCCTGGTCACGTTCACATGGCTCGTGGGCCTGCCGCTGTCAGCGCTGGTCGCACTGCGGATACCGTGGCCGGCGAGCGCCGGCGCACTCGGCGTCCGGATCACCATCTTCCTTCTGCTCTCCGCCGCGGTCGTCCTCGTCGGCCGTGGCCTCTATCACAACGCGGTCGCGGCCAGTCTGGGGTACGGGGAGAAGCTTAAGGCGGCCTTCGACCTGCACCGCTGGCGCGTCCTCGAGGAACTCCACCTGAGGACACCGCCGGACCTCGAGGAGGAGAGGGTGACGTGGGCGGAGCTGAGCGGAATGCTCTACCGCGGGACGACCCCGGACTCCGACTACTACCAGTACAGGGTCGAGGAGCGGACGAAGCCCCAAGTTCCGGCCAGGCGCCGGGTGTGCGTGCCGACGCGCCCCTTGGACGCCTACTGCACCGTGTCCTCGGCAGACTTCCAGGCGGCCGAGGCGCCGGTCGACAGTCTGCCTAGTGACGCCATCCAGGAGGCGGCGGACGTCGACGGCCTGCGGCCACTCGCCTCCCTACCCGCAGGCGATCCCGTTCCCCGCCGCATCTTCGTCGAGGCTAGCCGGCTCCACGAAGTCGTGACTCTCAGTGTCACCGTCAGCACGTTTGGTTTCCCGGGAGCGGAGGCTCGTGTGGCCGACGTCGTCGACTTGCTCGTCGTCCGGTGGTCACCATCCACGGGGCGCCAAGTCGCGGCTGTCTTCAATGACGTCTTGGTGCTGGCCGACGCGGTCCCCTCGACGACCGAAGGTCTGGTACACCTCGTGGTGGCCGTTCCGCGCGATCGACGCGACGAGTTTCTATCCGCGACCGTCGAGGCCACTGTCGTTCTGAGTCGAAGGATTGTCTTGTCCTGAACCGGCCGGGGCTGAGAGCCTCCGCCGTACAGTAGTAACTCCCACGGACTGGGAGGCACCGTGGATATTGTCGCGACGATCCACGCTCACGAGGACTCGGTGTACTGCGTCGCGCTGTCCCCGGACGGATCCGCGCTCGTCTCCTGCGGTCGTGAGGGAAACGCCAAGGTCTGGTCGACAACCGATCGCGGGCTGAGATTCACAGTGCGGGGTGGCGAGCCGGATCCCTTCCGGCGACCCGCGTCTGTCTCGGTGCTCGCGGCCACCTTCTCGGACGACGGAAAGCTGCTCGCCACTTGCACGACGAACTCCGTCGCGGTTTGGCGCGCCTCGGACGGCCAAGCCGTGACGTCCTCGCCGCATCCCGGCGCCGAATGCCTCGCTTTCCTCCCCAGCGGAGACCTTCTGGCTGCCGGGGCCGACGGTCAAGTCCTCAGGTGGAGTATAACGACCGGGCAGTGGGCGTCCGTTCTCTCCCTGAAGACGTCGCGCATTCTCTCGATGGACGTCGCACCCGGCGCGTGGACGGTCGCCATGAGCACGCGCGACGGGTTTCTGTTCTTCGTCGACGCCCTGACGTGGCAGGTCACGCACACGGAGCTGGTTGCACCGGGCGCG
This sequence comes from Terrabacter sp. P5_B1, assembly GCF_056400505.1. NCBI lineage: Bacteria > Bacillati > Actinomycetota > Actinomycetes > Micrococcales > Intrasporangiaceae > Terrabacter > Terrabacter sp. P5_B1. The sequence goes on along the minus strand of NZ_JBFULD010000033.1, from coordinate 9,245 downwards.
CAACTGTACCGATTCGCCTTCGCACCGGACGGTCACGCCTGCGCCGCCACCGTGAGCCGGCCGGGAGGACCGCCGGGTTCTGTCGGAACCCCTGAGACGCACGAGGTGGTCCTGTGGGACGCGGTCGACGAGGACAGACTGAGGGTTCGCTGCAGGCTCGGCGGCCACGCCGCGTGGATCGGAGGGTTGGCCTTCGCCCACCGCGGCGAATACCTCGCCTCCGGCYCCTACGACGGGTCGGTCAGACTCTGGAACCCCGGGAGCGGCGAACTGGTCGACCGCTCTGATGAGCATGGAAAAGCCGTCTACGATGTCACCTTCTCGCCGGTCGACGATGCATTGGTCTCGTGCTCCGCGGACGGAACCGTTGTTTTCTGGCGCGCCGTGGAATCGTCGACACACCATGCAGGCGCACGCCGGGATGCATCTACCAGGATCTGGCGTCACCTCGACCCCATCGCCGACTCAGGGCATGCACGAGAGGCGGCGTTGACGACCCTAGACGACGCCGATCGCCTCAGCCGGAGGCCCGGCGGTCAGGAGGAGGCGATGGAGACCTTCGTCGGCGTGCAGGCGTGGGCCCAGGACCGGCTGCCATTCGTCACCGCGTACTCCCTCATCCGTCAGGCCGAACTGCTGGAGCGGCTGGGGGATAAGGCCGAAGCCGTCGCTAGGTTCGACGGCGCCCTCAAAGTCACCCCCAATGACGTGGTGCGCGCCAACTGCCTTGAACGGATGGGAACTTGCGAGCTGGGGCTGGGCCGCCGGGCCGAGGCACGGGCCCACCTGCTCGAAGGTCTCCGCATCGTCCTCAGCCTGCCTGATCGAGTGGCGGAGGGACGGCTGCGCTTCCATTTGGGTGAGGTCGCGCGCGCGGAAAAGCGCTGGAACGAGGGACGCTCGTGGTATCTGACAGCCGTCGACGTCGCGCGCCAAGAAGAGGACTGGACACTGGTGCGTGCCGGACTTCGCGCCGTCGGCGGCTGCGGAGAGCGTCTCAGCCGGCGGCAGGACGCGGCCGCCCGCGCAGTTGAGGAGCATCGTCTCACGGAAGAACTGGGCGAACTCGCCTACGTCGGGTCCGTATTCCTCGGACCGTCCCCTCGCTCCGCTGGCGCACCGGATCTCCTCACGGGCACAGACGTCGACGTGCGCCCATTCGACGCGAGCGTCGGCGAGTTCTCCCCGCAGCAGGCCTTCGAACGAGCGAGGGCTCTCCGGAACGCCGGGTACCAGGAGGAGGCAGCCGACCTGTACCGGGCGGTCGCCAGCCACTACCAGCAGACCGGTAATGAGGTCGATCTGGTGCCGTGCCTGACCGGGTGGGGTGGCTCGCTTCGCGCGCTGATGGCGATCGCCCTGAGAAGCGCGCTGCAAGACCTGGCGTCCACGGGGCGGCCTTTGCCGGCCGGCCTCCGCCTCGTGGCACTGATGGCACGCCGCACCCGGAGTGGGACCGTGATCGATCTCGCCGAGCGTGCCCGCGCCTGCCATCTCTGGGCACGAGACCTGACCGCGGCCGGCCGAGTTATGACCGGCCAGCCGCAGGGGACCTTACTTGCTGCCCAAGCGAATCACATGAGCAACCTGGGCGGGGTCGAGGAGACGCTGGGGAACCTTGACACGGCCGTGAGGTACCAGGCATGGGCGTTCACTGCCCATCGTCGAGCGGGCTGGACCAAGTCGTCAGCGGTGGATGCCGAGCTTCTGGTGACACTTGCCGAGCGCCTGGGTGACGACAGCGCCCGCGATAGGTGGAGGTCTGAGGCGGAGGCTCTTCGAAATGCGAGATGACCACGGTCGCCCGAAGGAACCGTCCGTGCCCTCGCCCCTGACATGGGACGAGGCGCAACTCGAAGCGGTGCGCCAGGTCGGGTTGGCCACGTCGACGACGGACGAGCAGCGCAACAACGCCGCGTTACACCTCATTATCCCGGTGCGGTACGGAGGTAAGGCGGCGAGGACCGCCTGGGCTGAGCGGCTGCTGACGACGGCAGCAGCGATCATCGACGCCGCGACGGATCCCGAGCCGATCTCCGAGGCTTCGTACTGGCTGGGCGACGTCTTGATGTCGCGGGGCCGTCCCGCCGAGGCATTGCCCCGCCTGCGGGCGGCGCAGCGGACGCCCGACCCGAGGTCGCGTACTGTCGCGCTGCACGGCATGGGGACGGCGCTGTTGCATCTGGGCAACGTAGACGAGGCCGAGCGAGTGTTCAAGGACGTGTTGGCCTCGGCAACCGAGCGCCATGATCCCGAGGGCCAGGGTCAGGCGTCGCTTGGTCTGGGCCAAGTGGCGAGAGTGCGTAATGAGCCTGGCGAGGCCGCGCGATGGCTGGCGGAGGCGCAGCGTTGCGCGGAAGAGGCCGGCGATGCTTCCCTCTCAGCCCTCGTGACCGTCGAGTGCGGCCTGCTCGCCGCGGGGGAGGGCGAGGGCGGCATCGCCTCGCGGGCGTACGACGACGTTAGCAGCCTGCTGCCAGCGACGGCTGAGGACCCTTTGGATGCGAACCTTGTCGGTCGCGCGCAGTCGGCCCGGCTCGCGAATCAGGCTGCACTCGCCCGACGTCGAGGCGACATCGACAGGGCTCGCACGCTCATTGATGCGGCACTGGCGATCGAGAACCTGCCGATGTCCGAGCAGATCGAGAACCTGCACGTCGCAGGGGACATCGAGATCGAGTCAGGGGGGCCGGAGCGGGCCGCCCGTCGCTACCTGGCCGCCCTCGAGCTGAGCGAGCGCGCCGGATACCTCTGGGGCCACTACCGAGCCGCAGGCAACCTCGCGATGGCCTACTCGCTGGCCGCGTGTTACGAGCCGGCGCATCGGGTCTGTCGGCAGGCCATCGAAACGTTCGAGGACGTCAGACTCAGCATCGGTGCAGAAGGTGGTCGCCGCCGCTTCATAGAAGGTCGGCTGGACATCTACGAACTGATTGTGAACCTGTCCCTCGTCCTCTGGTCCCAAGACCGTTTCAGCACCTATGGGCAGCAGGCGTTCGCCTACGTGGAACGGGCCAAGTCCAGAACCTTCATCGAGGCTCTCGGCGTGACCACGCCGCTCCAGACCAGCGACCAGATCCCGGCCGACGTTCTCCGCGCCGAGGCGGAGCTGCGCAACCACCTGTTGCAGGCGCGCGCAAGCGAAACGTCCACCAGCGACGGGGCTGACATCGTTGCCGCGCTCGTCGGACTCGAGCGGATCTGGAAGCAGATCAGCGAGGTCGCGCCGGAGTACGCCGCAATGAGGTTCGGCGAGTCCATGACGGTCGCGGAGATCCGCGCATTGCTCGGCGCGCCTGCACCGGCAGACGACCGTGCGGCTCCTCTGCGACGGCCACGCCCGGCCCGTATCCAGAGCGAGCAGGAAGAGCACGCACCTGCCATCGAACCGACCCAGGTCACCACCCTCTTCGCCGACGGCTCCTCCCATGTGATCGAGGTGCCGACGAGGCCCACCGGCCTGAGCTACGAGGAGGTCCTCGCCGCACTGGCGCAGGTCCAGAGCTTGCCCGAGCTGGACTCGGCGCTCACGCAACACCTCGTCGTGTTCGACGCCGGTTGGTGGGACTACCTCGAGCAGCAAGTCGCCCGGTTGACCGACGAGGGTCACTCGGACGACGCCGAGCGATTGGTGAACACCGGAGTTGTCATCTCCGACAAGGTGCTTCTACTCGGGGAGCACGACCAGCTCAGCCAGGCGAGCCGTTGGCGGAAMCAGCGCCTCGTCTCCCAGCTCGTCACCGCGATCCAGCTGCTCGAGGGGGCGGCCGAGCACGAGGCGGCGATCTACGACGTCCTGGCGGATGAGACCGATGTCGCGAAGGTGGCGGCGGGGCTCCACGCGCTCGTTGCGGCTTGGCCCGACGACGTGCCGTGGCGGCAGCTAGCCATATTCCTGGAGTGCGAGGGTTCGTGGCTGGATACGCACTTCTTTCGGGAAGTCGGCACGCGGCTGACTAACGCGCAGCGACAGGACGACCGCTCCCTGGCCGCTCGCTGCTTCCTGGCGGGCGCCATCGCGGCCGGCGTCATAGCGAAATCGATGATCGTCACCACGCAGAGCCCTTCTGGCTCGTTCTTGGAGGCGTTTCCCGAGCAGCGGTACCTGCGCTCGCCTGGTCCCTCCCCCTCGTGAACACCACTCATCGTGATGGACCTCGCTCTGCCGGACCTCGATGGGCTCGCCGCAACCCGGCAGCTGCTCCGGCAAGCTCCATATAGCCACGTCATTGTCGTCTCCATGTACGAGGACGATGCCGCCCTGTCCCGCGCTCTGGAGGCCGGCGCTCACGGCTACGTGCCCAAGGAGGCCCCGCCCGGACACCTCATCGCGGTCATCCCGCTGGTCGTCACGGGCGGGCTGGCGGTCAGTCCTCAGCTGGCCCCTAGCGTCCCCGCCTCCTCGCCGGCGGTGCCGTCCGTAGAACCACTGCTGAAGACCACCTCCCCCAACTCAGCCCGTGGGAACGACAGGTCCTAGCCATGCTCGCCGACACCTCGATCGCCGACCGCCTCGGCGTAACGGCCAAGACCGTCGCGAATTACGTCTCGTTGATCTGCATGCGGCTCGGCGTACGGGACCGCCGCGCCGAGGCAGAGCCGCCCACCAAGCCATCAGCGGTCGACACTGAGGCGCACGACACCAGCTCTGCCCGGGCCGCACCCGCCATACCCTGCTCCGGTGTAAGGGTTCATGGCTCTTCACAGATGAGGGTGTAGCGCGTCGGTGCGTGGGTAGGGGTCGAGGGCTCCCAAGGATGGAGGTTCCTACGCCGCCCATCTGGAAGACCTCGACGTGTCCGACGCTACCTTCGCGACCCCTGATCTGACGACGTTCGCTCGGCTTGACGAGCCCGGCTTGACGAGCCCGGCTTGACGAGCCCGGCTTGACGAGCCCGGCTTGACGAGCCCGGCTTGACGAGCGCGGCTTGACGAGCGCGGGCTGGAGGTGACCGGGCAACGCGTCGACCCTGACCGGGCGGTGTTGGCCTGTCGGGTGGTCAAGCCCCGATGAGTGGTGTCGACGCTGCGGGGAAGAGGGAGCCCCGCGTGACACCGTCACCCGGGAGCTCGCGCACGAGCCGCTGGGTTGGCGGCCGACGACATTCGAGGTGACCGTGCGCCGGTGCTGTGGCTGTGGGCACGTGTGGCGCCAGGACACGAGCAAGGCCGCCCCGCCGCGGGCGAAGCTGTCGCGGCGCGGGCTCGCCTGGGCGCGGCAGGGGCTCGTGGTCGGTCACCTCACCGTGGCCCGCATCGCCGAAGGCCTGGGGGTCGCGTGGAACACCGCGAACGACGCCGTGCTCGCCGAGGGCACGCGCCTGCTGATCAACACCGCCTCCCGGTTTGAGGGGGGCGGGTCCTGGGCGTCGATGAGCACGTGTGGCGCCACACCCAGTGGGGATAGAAGTACGTCCCCGTGATCATCGACCTCACCCCGATCCGCGACGGCACCGGCCCCGCTCGCTTGTTGGACATGGTCCCCGGCCGCTCGAAGGCGGTGTTCAAGACCTGGCTCGCCCAGCGTCCCGGCTCCTGGCGCGACGCTGTCCAGGTTGTGGCGATGGACGGGTTCACCGGCTTCAAGACCGCCACCGTCGAAGAACTGCCCACCGCGACCGCGGTGATGGACCCCTTCCACGCCGTCCGCCTGGCCGGCGACGCCCTCGTCCGATGCCGCCGGGGGTCTCCTCGCCGAGCCTCGCCTCGCAGGTGTTTCCATCGTGGCACGTCCCCACATCGGCTGCTTGTTTCACTGACGCAGGATCGGTGCCTGGCAAGGCCCGGTCTAGGCGTCCGGGCTGTCGCTCTCACATCGGCGGGTCCGTCAGAGGAACGGTGTAACTGGCGTTTTCATGGCTAGAGGTTCTCCGCGGCCGGCATCCGGTCGGCGAAGGTGATCGCGAACGCGTTCGGGGCCGGCTTCCACCGGGTCACCCATCGTGCCTGCCCGAGCCCCTTGGGGTCCAGGCTCCGCGTGACCAGGTACAGCGTCTTGAGGGCGGCCTGCTCGGTCGGGAAGTGGCCCTTGGCGTTGACGGCCCGCCGGTAGCGCGCGTTGAKGGACTCGATCGCGTTGGTCGAGCAGAGGACCTTGCGGATCTCGAGGTCGTAGGCCAGGAACGGGGTGAACTGCTCCCACGCGACCCGCCACTGCCTCGGGATGGCCGGATAGGCCTTGCCCCTCATCTACTCGAACGCCTCGAACGCCTCGAACGCCTCGAACGCCTCGAACGCCTCGAACGCCGCCCGCGCCGCGTCCACGCTGGCGGCTTGATAGATCGGGCGCAGGTCCTCGGCGATGGCCTCCCAGTACTTCTTCGACGCGTACCGGAACATGCCAGACAGCAGCAGGGATCAGGTGCACGATGCAGGTCTGCACGATCGCCGCGGGGAACACCGCGTTCACGCTGTGGGCAGCCCCTTGAGGCCGTCGCAGACGATGAAGAACACGTCCGCCACGCCCCGGTTGCGCAGCTCGGTCAGCACATTCATCCAGAACTTCGCCGACTCCCCGCCACCGTTGCCCGGCCACAACCCGAGCACGTCACGCTGGCCCGCCAGGTCCACGCCGATCGCGGCATAGAACGGCTGGTTGCCGACCTGCCCGTCACGGACCTTCACCATGATCGTGTCGATGAACACCGCCGCGTACACCCGCTGCAGCGGCCGCGCCGACCACGCCTGCATGTCCTCGACGACCCGGTCAGTGATCCGGGAGACGGTGTCCTTGCTGACGGACGCGCTGTAGATCTCAGCGAAATGCGCGCTGATCTCACCGGTGGTCAGACCGCGCGCGTACAGCGACAGCACGACCGCGTCCACGTCGCTCAGGYGCCGCTGCCGCTTCTTGACGATGACCGGCTCGAAGCTGCCCTCCCGGTCCCGGGGGACCTCGACCTGGACCGGGCCGGCGTTGTCGGTCAGGACGGTCTTCGCGCGGGTCCCGTTGCGGGAGTTGGCCCCGTTCCGGCCGTCGGCGGCGTGCTTGTCGTAGCCGACGTGCTCGGTCATCTCCTCCTCGAGGGCGGCCTCGAGGACCTGTTTGGTGATCGCCTTGAGCAGCCCATCCGGGCCGGTCAGCTCCTCACCCCTGGCACGAGCGGCCTTGACCAGCTCGCGCACCGCCGCGCGCTCCACCTCATCCGGGGTGAGCGTCTTCTTGCCTGCCTTCCGCAGTGGGCTCACACCCACACCAGTGTCTCGGTCATCATCAGACCTATCCCGCTGAGTCATCAGCGTCCAGGCCAGCTACACCGTTCGTCGGACAGTCTCGCGCCCCTCGAGGTGCCATCGTTGGACCGTCGCGCCGACGACGGTGACGCGCACGCGGGGCTGACAGGGAGGCGCCGCGCATGCAAACGAGTCGGTTGACTAACTGCTTGACAACGGAGGCGGATCTGGCGGGACCTCGTCGGATGCTTGGGCATAAGTGCGTGCTCAGGGAAACGTTCGGAGACGCCCACGGATGGCTCGAAAATGCTTGACACGGAAGAGGTCACTGGTTCAAACCCAGTATCGCCCACCAGCACGAAACAGCCCCTGACCTGCGGAAACGCCGGTCAGGGGCTGTTCGTTTCTTGGGTCGGCAGTCGCGATTCGGGGCAGTGAGTGACTAACTGAGTGACTATGGATCCGGAGGACCGGTCTGACGTCCGTCCGCTTCCGTGGACGTCCCGAAGATGCGGTCCATGGTCTCCGCTCCTTCGGTGATGACCGGCCGTAGCTGCTTCCGGTATACGGCTTCGGTGACAACGCTGCCACGGTGACCGACGAGGCGGGCGATCTCCTCGATGCTCAACCCGGCGTCGGAGAGGAGGCTCACGAAGCTGTGGCGCAGCTCGCGCGGTGTCCACACCTGGGCATCGAGGCCGGCCCGCGCGGCCACCGTGCGGAACGCTCGACGTACGTTGGCGGCGTCCAGCGCACCTCCCGAACGGGTGGCGAAGACGAGGTCGGCCTCGGACCAAGGCAGCCGGGCGCGCCGGCGCTGCTTCAGCTGCCGGTCCAGATGGGCCGAGAGGGCACTGACGCACCTCCCGGGTAGGCGAAGGGTCCGTCGGGACAGCTTCGTCTTGGTATCCCCGTGGGCACGCACCGACCGCCAGAGCTGAACTGTTGGTGGGATGGGCGGCTGCTGCGTCGGGGCGCCGGTCAGGTCGAGGTGGCTCCATGTCAGCGCGCGCAGCTCTTCCGTTCTGGCACCTGTCAAGAGCGACAGGGAGATGTAGGCGTTCAGGTCGGAGCCCTCTGCGGCGGTCAAGAGGGCTTGGGCCTGAGCAAGCGTGAGCGCTTTCGAGACCCGTCCGGGTTGCCCGGATGGCACTTGGCAGAGCAATGCCACGTTCCGCTTGACCCGGTCGCGCGCCAGCTGACGGTCGATTGCTCGACGAAGGATCGACAGGAGCTTGCTCAGGGTCGAGCGGCTCGCGGTCGCGGCCTGGTCTGCGAGCCAGCTGTCGACGTCATCGGCGGTGAGTTCACGAAGTCGCCGCCGCCCCAGCCCGGGAATGATGCGATGTTCGATCAGAATCCTGCTTGCTTCGATGGTCTTCGGATCCCGACCGTTGAGCCCGAATGCGAGCCAGTCCCTCAAAGCGTCTTCGACCGTGAACTGGTGGCCCTGCATTCCGATGCCATCGTCAAGGTCCCGGAGGATGTCTCGCAGCCGGCTCTTCGCCTCTGTCTTGGTCTTGCCGCTCGCACGTTTGACGATGCGCTTGCCGTCCGGTCGGAAGCCGACGTGCGCCGTTGCGATCCAACGCCGCCGCGAATCCGAGTAGTGCAGCCCACCTTCGCCGCGGCTACGCCTGGTGCTCACGGCGTCCAGCCTGGGACTCGAGGAGTGTGACGTAGCGCTCCAGCGCGGCTGCAGTCACGTAACATCGTCTGCCCTGGTGCACCACCTCAAGGCGGCCCGCGCGTATCTGCTCGTAGATGACGCTCCTGCTCATGCTGAGGAGTGCGATCACGTTGGGGATCGTGTAGAGAGCTCGCTCCGCGAGAATCGTATGGTGCCTCCTGCGCTGTCGGTGCAGTGACGGAGCCGTGGGGGCACCTATGGCACGACGCAGCCTTCGCCCCTGCCACCATCGGTGCTGAGCGCAGACGGAACCCGGGCTTGGTCGCGATGGCTATAGGCATAGGCGGCGGTGTGACGCACCTCCATCGAGTGACCTCTACCTGGTCTCCCCGCTCGTCCGGGGAATGCTGACCGACGGACGACCCCGTCCGTCGCCTCCATC
>NZ_JBFULD010000032.1:0-19341 GCF_056400505.1 Terrabacter sp. P5_B1 | reverse complement strand
GAGCTGCACGGCCGGCTCACCGCGCACGGCGAGGCCCGACTCACCCACTGAAGGCGTCGCGGAACCGCTTGAGGGCGAGCTCGTCGTCGCCCGACGCCCAGCCCTCGAGGCCGACCGGACCGGCATACCCCATGTCCACGAGCGCCCGAGCGATCGCGGGGTAGGCGATCTCGCCGGTGCCTGGTTCGCGGCGCCCCGGCACGTCGGCGACCTGGATCTCCCCGATGTGCGGGAGGGCCCGTCGGCACAGCTCGATGAGGTTCCCCTCGCCGATCTGCGCGTGGTAGAGGTCGAGCATCAGCTTCAGGTGCGGGCTGGCGACGGCCTCGACGAGGGCCAGGCAGTCGGCGGCGGTCGCGAAGGGCACGCCGGGGTGGTCGACGGCCGTGTTGAGGTTCTCGAGGACGAACATGACTCCCACGCGCTGCCCCAGCGCGGCGACGCGGCCGAGCGTGCGCTGCGCGGTCAGCCACATCGGACCGGTGGCGACCGGCTCGGGTCGGACGGGCAGACCTCGGTCGTCGAGGCCCGTTCCGTGCAGGTTGAGCCGAGGGATGCCGAGCCGCTCGGCCACGGGCACCGACTCGGCCGCCGTCGTGAGCAGCTCGTCGGCGCCCTCGGCATCGGAAAGGCGCCCGCGCACGTAGCCGGTCATCGAGGAGTAGACGACGCCCTCCTCGCGCAGGGACTCGAGCTCGTCGATGTCGTGGCGCGTCCAGTCCCAGATCTCGACCTGGAAACCGAGCTCGTGGATGCGGCGCACGCGTTCCGCGAAGGGCAGGTCGACGAAGACCATCTCGGCACTGACGGCGAGCGTGAAAGGGCTCGCGCCCGCTGACGCCATCAGACGCCCGCCCGGTCGGTGTCGCGCACGGCCACGGTGCTGCGGGTCTCGACGGCTTCGATGCAGGCGAGCGCGATCCGGAGCGCGGCACGCGCGTCCTCGCCGCCCACCTGCGTCGGGGTGCCGGCACGGACGGCGGCGCAGAAGGCCGCGAGCTCGCCGGCATACGCGTCGGTGAAGAGGTCGGTGTCGGCGCGGGCCGTCGGGCTGGAGACGCCGGCGGCGCTCCAGTGGGCGGTGCTGAGGTGGGCGGGGCTGCCCGCCGTGACCATGCCGGCCGAGCCGAAGACCTCGCCGCGTACGTCGTAGCCGTAGGCCGCGGAGAAGCTCGCCTCCGCGACGGCAATGGCGCCGTTGTCGTAGCGGATCGTGACGACGGCGGTGTCGAGCAGGCCGGCATCCTTGAAGTCGGGAGCGACGAGCGCGTCGGCCATGACGGAGACCTCGACGGCCGTCGCGCCGGAGTTGAACCAGTTGAGCATGTCGAAGTCATGGATGAGCGTCTGCGTGAAGATCGTCCACAGCGGCACGCCGGCCGGGTTGGCGAGCCCCGGGTCACGGGTCAGCGAGCGCAGCAGCTGGGGCGTGCCGATGCCGCCGGCAGCCACCGTCTCGTGGGCCGTGGCGAAGTCGCGCGCGAAGCGCCGGTTGAAGCCCACCTGCAGGGGTATGCCGGCAGCCCGGCTCGAGGCGATGGCCCGGTCCGCGTCGGCGAGGGTCATCGCCATCGGCTTCTCGACGAAGGCGGCCTTGCCGGCCTCGGCCGCCGCGACGACGAGGTCGGCGTGGGCGGTGCTCGCACACGTGATGGCGACCGCCTCGACCCGCGGGTCGTCGATGAGCGCCTGCGGGTCGGTCAGCCAGTCGACGCCGAGCGACTCGCCGAGGCGCTCGGCGGCGGGGGCCTGGACGTCGGCGACGGCGACCAGCTCGGCCTCGCCGAGGCGGCGCGCCAAGGTGGTGGCGTGGTGGGTCCCGATGCGGCCGGCTCCGATGAGCCCGAACCGGACAGGGGCGATGCGCGTCATGACTGCTCCTTCGCAGGTGGGCACTAGAGCGCTCTAGTGACCTATCCAGTGAAGCCGCTCCCCGCCATGCCCGTCAAGGGCTTGGTCGATTGTTGTGGAGCGCTCTAGAGTCGCCAGCGTGGGATCAGCGAAGGTCACGATGGAGCACGTCGCCGCGCGGGCCGGCGTCTCCCGCGCCCTCGTGTCGATCGTCTTCCGCGGAGTCCAGGGCGCCTCGGACGCCACACGGGAGCGCGTGCTCGCGGCGGCGCGCGAGCTCGACTACCGCCCCGACACCCGCGCCAGTCGACTCGGCAGCAGCCGGACCCGGACGCTCGGGGTCACCTTCCGCGTCGGGCACGCCTTCCACGGCGACCTGCTGGAGAGCCTCTACGTCCACGCGGATGCGGCGGCCTACGAGCTCGTCCTGAGCGGCGTCACGCCCTCACGGTCGGAGGGAGCCGCCGTCGAGACGCTGCTCGCCGAGCGGTGCGAGGGCATCGTCCTGCTCGGCAGCACCCAGTCCGCCACGCAGCTCGGCCGCCTCGCGACGCGGGTGCCGGTCGTCAGTGTCCTGCGCCGGGTCTCCGGCGAAGAGGTCGGCGTCGTGCGCACCGACGACGACTCCGGCCTGCGTCTCGCCGTCGAGCACCTGCGGAGTYTGGGCCACACCCGCATCGCCCTGCTCGACGGCGGCCGCACGGCAGGCGCGGCCGACCGGCGGCGCGGCTACCGCACGGCCATGCGACGCTCGCCGGGGCTCCCTGAGGTCGCCCTGCCCGCGGGCCTCACCGAGCTCGAAGGGGCCGCGGCCGCGCGGGTGTTCCTCGCCCTCGGCGCAGAGGAGCGGCCCACCGCCGTCGCCGCCTTCAACGACCGGTGCGCCATCGGGTTCATCGACGTCGTCCGGCAGGCGGGGGTGCGCGTGCCCGAGGACGTGTCGGTCGTCGGGTTCGACGACATCACCGAGGCCGGCTATCCACACGTCGCACTGACGACGGTGCGCCAGGATGCAGACCGGCTCGGGGCAGAGGCGGTGCGCTCTCTCGCGGACCGCCTCGASGGARCGGCCGCGACCACCCCGGCTCCCGGGCGCACCGTCATCGAGCCCCAGCTCGTCGTGCGTGCCAGCACGGCACGCCTCTCGCGGACGGCACCCGCATGAGGGGACGCGACCTCGGACCGGACGTGCACGAGCACCTGACGACGGTGCAGGGCCGAGTCGTGCGGTCGCTGTCGGTGGGTGAACAGCCGGCCAGCGCGAAGCCGCTCGTCGTCGTCGTGCCCGGTCTGGGACTCCCCTTCTACACGCTGGCGACGGCCCGGGCGCTCGTCGCCCGCGGGCTCGACGCCACCGTGCTCGACCTGCCCGGCTTCGGCTCGGGCCGTCCGTGGCCGACGCGCCCGGGCATCCACGCCATCGGGCTGACCGCCGCCCGCTGGATCGAGGCGACAGCGGCCCGACGCCCGGTCGTCGTGCTGGGTCACTCGACGGGTGCGCAGGCGGCCCTGACCGCCGGTCTCGCGCTGAGCGCCCGCCGGCGAGCCTTCTCCGTCGTCCTGGCCGGCCCGACTTTCGCACCGGAGCAGCGGCGCCTGCCGACGCTCGCAGCGGCCACTCCGTTCGCGTATCGCGACGACCGTCCGGACGAGTTCGACCCGGCCGAGCTCTACCGCGGCCGCGCTGCCATCGTCGCGATCCTGCGCTCGGGCCTGCGTGATGCGCCCGACCAGCGCATCGCACGCCTCCCGGTGCCCGTGACGGTGACCGCCGGTGTGCACGACGCCTTCGTCCCGGGCCACTGGCTCGAGCAGCTGGCCCTCTCGGCCCGCGCGGCGCCGACCGTGCGGACGTCCCGGCTCGGCGGATCGCACAACAACCTCTTCACCCACCCCGACGAGGTCGCCGATCTCGTCGTCCTCRCCGCCGAGGATGCCACTCGAGCGGGCTGAAAGACCGAGACCCGGGCGCGCCGAGGGGCACGCCTCTGGCACGTTGGGGCCCATGCCGACCTACACGTCGACGACGGGAGCGAGCTCACCTATCGCGTCGACGGATCCGGGGAGCTCCTCAGCCATTCGGTCGGCGGCTCGGTCACCCTCGTGTATGCCGCCCGGCATCCTTCGCGGGTCCGTCGCCCGGTGCTCGTCACCGCGGGCACCGCGGCCGTGGGGCCTCGACGTGACCGACGACGAGTGGGACGCACGGGCGGCCCTCCGCAATGCGGAGCCGTATTCACGGACGCGAAGGCGGCCTTCGAGGCCGACGACGGCAGCCCGGCGACACGGCAGGCGATGTCGCCCTTCCTGCACGGCCCAACGACGCCTCAGTCGCCGGGAACGGGGTCGCGGCCCTGCCACGTGCACACACACGCCTCGTTGCCCTCGGGGTCGGCGAGGATCCAGAAGGCCGGCGCGCTCGCGTCGGAGACGAGACGCCCACCCGCCGCAAGAGCTCGCTCGATGCGCCCGGCGGCCTCGTCGTGCGCGACGGTGACGTCGAGGTGGATCCGGTTGCGCTGTGGCCGGGGCTCGTCCATCTGCTGGAACCAGACCGCCGGGCCCAACCGGAGCGGGTCCTGCACGTCGTTGCGGGCGATGACGTCCCAGCCGAGGACGGCGTCCCAGAAGGGCCGGACGGCATCGATGTCCATGGCGTCGATGGCGATCTCGACCACGGTCAACGTGCCGGGCTCGGACTGCAGACCCATCTCGGCGACGACCGCGTCGACGGCCCGCCCGACGGCGATGTCGTGGGCCGTCACCCCACCGGCCTGCTCGGTCGACACGACCAGATGGACGACGTCGCCCCGCACGTCGAGGTCGGGCGATCGACCGAGGCTCGCCGTCGCCTCGGCGACACGCGCGACGAAGGCGAAGGCGGCCGCCGCATCGGCAGCGCGCACCGTGAGGTGCATCCGCTGGAGCAGGAACCGCCAGGTGGGCAGTGCGTCGGACGCCGCCCGACGCGTGAGCTTGTCGGCCATGCGCCGACCGTAGCCCTCGACGCCGACATGCCGGGCCCGATCCGCCAGCGCCTGCTCCAGGTCGAGGTCGCCGACCCGCGAACTCCGCGGGCCGGCCGCCTCGAACCGGTCGTCAGCTGCCGTTCCAGCTGATCTCCCACGTCGTGTTGTCGCCGTGCTGCTGGGTCCAGAAGGTGCGCCACGCCGGCGACGTCGTGGGGCGGGGCAGCTTGGCGCCGAGGAGCCCGGCCACCGTCGGGTCGCCGTCGGACACGTGGATACCGGTGATCTCGTTGTCGCCGTCGTTGTAGGCCGGTCCGCCCATCGCGTCGAACGTCGCCGACGCGTCGCGGCCCTCGGCGAGGAAGCGAACGGGCCGTGGAGCGCGGCCGCGGGCCGCGGCATACGACCCCTCATCCTCGCGATCGTGGCCGAGGTCGAAGACGTAACCGGAGTCCAGCGCGTTGCGCTGGGTGTGGAGGCTGTCGCCGGCGTCCTCGACGACGAGGAGGTCGTCGGCCGTCGCGAAGGCGATGTTGTCGAAGCCGGTGTGCTCCTTGTCGCCGACCGCGGCGATCGAGATGTGACCGGTGTCGGCGCCGGCGCTCTGCTGCGAGATGCGGAAGACGCCGCCGTACGCACCAGGGAGGGTGCTCGAGGTGCTCGTGTCGCCGGTCTCGGTGAAGTAGAACTCCTTGAAGCCGGTGCCGGGACGGAAGACGCCGTTCTCGGGGCGCTTGAGCGGCGTGGCGTCGGCGGGCTTCGCGGCGGCTGTGGCGTCGAAGGCCTCCGTCGTGCCCGTGTGGATGGTGACCCACCTCGTGGTGAAGGACGAACCGTACGTGTGAAGCTCGCCGATGAAGGGGTCCGACGGGTTGGACTGGAGCTGCGACGTCGTGGCCGGGGACCCGTCGCAGCGCTGGATCTGCAGGGCCTGGAGCTTGCCCCCCTTGGTGAGGTCGGTCTTGTCGGTCGGGACGAAGCGGTAGACGAAGCTGTTGGGGACCTTGCCGCCACCCGCAGCCGCCCCGCCGATGTCCTCGACCATCCAGACGTTRCCGTCGGCGTCGTTCTGGATGCCCTCGTAGCCACCCGAGCCGAGGGCGCCCAGGCGCGTCGCCCTGCCGCCGTCGACCGGGTCGCCCTTGGCGTCGAGACCGACGCCGAAGACGCCGCCCCTGGGTGAGCTCGACTCCGCCGTGAGGAGCAGCTGCTGGCTGAACGGGTCCCACATGATGCCGTCGATCGTCGGGTAGGCGTTGCCGCCCGAGTCGGTGTCGGAGATGAGCGTGACCCGCTTGTGCGGGTCCGTCTCGTCGAGGTTGATGCGCGTGACGTAGCCGCGCGGACCGATCTCGTGGCCCTGGTAGAGGTAGTGCTTGCCGCCGAGGACGAGGTAGACGTTCTTGTCGGGCTCCGTCTTGTGGGCCTCGTTCGTCGTCTGGGTGAGCGGCGCACCGTCGAGCGTGTTGTAGCCGTAGTGCGTGACCCCGTTGGCGGTGTCGGGGTTCGTCAGGGGCAGGTTGCCCCAGGCGACCGACGTCTGGGTGGCCGACGGCCCCAGGACGTTGTTCTGGACGCCGAACTTCGGGTTGGCGTGTGGGACGTCGACGACCGGCAGGCCGCCGTGCGCATCGGCAGAGGAGCCGCCGAGGGCGAGGGCGGCGGCCGCGGCGAGCGTGCCGACGAGCCCGGCCCTGATGAGGGAGGGAGTGTTCACGGAGAAGCCTCTCGCGCATGGGGACTCAGGTGTCCGAAGGTGAGTTGTCAGACGCCTCAGACCTTTCTGCGAGCGCCCTGCGAATCCGGTGAACTGCCGAAGAGCTCTCCGGGACATTTCGGTGAAGTCGCCGGGGCGGGCCCTGCATCAGGCGCACCGGGCGCCCCGGAGGCTGCATCGCTTTGCCGCTCACCGCCCGGGGCCGGGCGGGTACGTCAGTGGTGCTCGTGCGCGATGCCGCGCGCCTCGGAGCGGAAGGGGGGAGCATGGCCGTCCGGACCTCGGTGCGACACCGGCGGCCCTACCGCGGATCGCACACCGTGACACGCGTGGTCGGTTCCGCCTCGATCGCCACACTCGTCATCGGTTTCGCGGTGCTCTGGTTGCTCGCTCGGCCACGTGGGGAGGTGGGGCCGTTCGTCGGCCAGCTGGTCGGGGCCGAGGGCGTCCTGCTCATGTCGGTCGGCCTCGTCCTCATCAGCACCCTGCGCTGGGTGGAGCAGTTCTTCGACGGGGTCGACAAGGCCGCCATGTGGCACCGCCGCGTCGCCATCGCCGGCACGATCCTCGTCGGCGTCCACATCGCCACGACAGGCAACCGCCACCCCACCCACCTCGGCCCGACGCTCGGCACGATCGGCATCGTGGGCCTCGCCACGCTGACCGTCTGGGCCATCGCCCCGCGCTGGCGCTCTCTCACCCCTCGCCGCCTGCGCCATCCGGTGGAGCGCCTCATGGAGACATCCGTGGTCCAGCTCGTCGGGCGGCGGGTCGGCGGCTACGGGCTGTGGCGGGGGTTTCACCGGCTCACCGGCGCCTTCCTCGCCTTCGGCTTCGTGCACGGTGTCATGGACTCGACCGTCTTCGGCTCGCAGCTGTTGCGCTGTTCCTATCTCGTCGTGGGGGGCGTCGGGCTCGCCTTCTACCTGTATCGCGAGCTGCTGGCACGGCACATCGCCCACACCCACGACTACGAGGTGTCATCGGTCGAGCCCATCGACGACGCCTCCTACGAGATCTGGCTGCGACCGCTCGGGGATCGCTTCGCCTTCCGCCCGGGACAGTTCGCCCTGGTCAACCTCGAGGCCCGGGACGGCTGGCACCGCCACCCCTTCACCATCGCCAGCGGCCCCCAGGAGCAGCAGGTCCGCATCACCGTGCGCGCGCTCGGCGACTTCACCTCGAGCATCGGCGAGCTCATCGAGCCCGGTATGCCGGCCGTCATCAGCAGCCCGCAGGGGCACTTCGACTACACCCGCGGCAGGGAGCACCAGGTGTGGGTCGCCGGGGGCATCGGCGTCTCCCCCATGCTCAGCTGGCTCCGCTCCGCGGAGCCCGGCGGGCTGCCGCACCGGGTCGACTTCTTCTACACGGCCCGCGGACCCGCTCCCCTCGCCGACGAGGTCGCCCACCTCACGGACCACCACGACGAGCTCCACCTACACCTCGTCGACACCACGGCCTCGCCACGACTGACTGCCGCGCACATCCTCGAGACCGCGGACACGGATTCTCGCCAGCTGTCGGCCTTCCTCTGCGGACCCGAGCAGATGGTGAGCACGCTCCAACGAGAGCTCGTACGAGCGGGCGTCAAGTCGGCCAACGTCCACCGCGAGTTCTACAACCTGCGCTGAAGCCATCGGGCCCTTCCGAGCGAGGAGAGCCTTGGGAGGGGGGCCGACTGATGTCACGGCACGCCCAGCGTCGTGCCTCACCTTCAGTCGCCAGGCGCCTCCGGGCCCGTGGAGATCTGGCGCAGGGTCGAGATCACCGTGACCTCAGGCCAGTACCTGGCGTGCAGCTCCGCGAACTTCCGCTGGTCGGCCACGGCTTCTTCGAGGGTGTCGTACTGCAGGATCGACCAGCCTCCGATGACCTCTTTCGCCTCGGCGTACGGTCCGTCGTGCTGGCTGATCTCGCCCTGGCGGACCACGAAGTTCACGGCGTCCTCCGTGCCGTACAGACCACCGCCGTCGAGGAACACGCCGGCAGCGGCCCGTTCGCCGATGTGCGCGTCCATCGCATCGAAGAGTGCCTGTGGCGGTGTGCCGATTCCCTCTTCCATTCTCACAAATCCCATGAAACGCGGCATGACAGTCACTCCTAGATGGTTGTCGGGGTGTCACTTGGCACTCGTACGTCGAACCGACGGCACGGTCTTCGACATCCACATCGAACGTGTCTGGCAAGGCTGCCGCCCCGTCCTGTCTGGCGCCATCACGTCGGGTCACGCTCGCCGCGGTCCCGCGTCACCGCCGGCGGGCGATGGTCAGTCCGTCGAAGGCGGTCAGGACCACGGTCTCGACCCGATCGTCAGTGACGACAAGGTCGTTGAAGGCGCGCAACGCAGTGGTGTCCGTGTCGGTGACGTCGGGATCGGTGATCCGACCGCTCCACAGGACGTTGTCGGCCAGCAACAGCCCGCCGGGGCGAACCCGCGGCACCAGCTCCTCCCAGTAGGCGGCATACCCGGGCTTGTCCGCGTCGATGAAGACCAGATCGATGTCGGCGGACGCGGGCAGGGCCCGC
Organism: Terrabacter sp. P5_B1; assembly: GCF_056400505.1. Classification (NCBI taxonomy): domain Bacteria; kingdom Bacillati; phylum Actinomycetota; class Actinomycetes; order Micrococcales; family Intrasporangiaceae; genus Terrabacter; species Terrabacter sp. P5_B1. The sequence continues at coordinate 10,275 of NZ_JBFULD010000032.1, read as the reverse complement.
AAGGTGTCGAGTGCAGGCGCGATACGCAGCTCGATCCGGTCGGCGAGGCCGGCCGAGACCCAGGCACGTCGACCGATCTCGGTCCACTCTGCGCTGACGTCGCAACACAGCAACGAACCTCCCTCGGCCAGGCCACGAGCGATGCACATGCTCGAGTAGCCGGTGAACGTCCCCACCTCGACCGCCCGGCGCGCTCCGACCAGCCGGGTGAGCATGGTGAGCAGCTGGCCTTGGTCGTCRCCGATCTGCATGCCCGCCGCGTCTCCGAGCCTGGCAGTCTCTGCCTGAAGCCCACGCACCACAGGGTCGGGACGCCAGGTTCCGTGAGCGACGGCGTAGGAGCGAATGACGTCCGTTACCGGGAAGCTACGCATCCTCGGACGCTACGCCACTGCCCCCTCGTTGAGGACCTACTCGGACCTACTCGGACCTGCTCCGTCTGCCGAGGCGCACTGCCACCCTTCAGCTCGCGGGTGGAGACGGGTCAGACGTGGAGCACGTGCTCCTGGCGGTAGCCGGTCGTGAGATCGGTGAGGGACAGCTCGATGATGCCGGCCGGGTCGACGGTGTAGCGCTCCTCGAGCAACGGGCCGGCCTCGAGGCGCACGATGGGCATCTCGCGCAAGGGCGACGCCTCGTCGGGCGTGCCGCCTCCGCTCCCGCTCACCGTCCGCTGCAGCTCCGGGTCGAACGGGAAGACGATCTGCGCCACCGGCGCGAGGTCCCCGCGGGGCTCGCCCTGGTCGTCGACGGAGGAGTACTCCACGAACCGGAACCAGCCGATGTTGTGGGCGGCCTGGTAGCGGCGCGTCACGACGACCGGCCCGGCGGAGGCCGGGTCACCGAGCGCGTCGGTGGTCCGGAGCGACCGGTCCAGCACCGGGTCGAAGGACACCGCGGCGCCGCCCTCGCGCTCACGGAAGACGCCGAAGCCGCGCGAGAGCCGATCGCGCAGCGAGAATCCCGCGTCGGGGTCGGCTGCGATGGCCAGGCCAATCGCCGTGGAGGCGCCCGGCATCGGTGAGCGGTGCACACGGCGGCCGAACCGTGACCGTAGCGACCGGGGCACCAGCGGCAGTCCGCTCGCTCCGCCGACGATGTAGATGCCGGCCACTCCCTGGAGCTCGTCACCGTCCCCGTCGGGCGAGCTGAGGGACTGCACCAGCGGCTCCATCGCCTCGGTCGTCGCCGTGACCAGGGGCGTCACGGCGGCGTAGAAGTCGTCGACGGGGACGGTCACCGCGGTGCCGGCCCCGCCGTCGTCAGCGGGCACCTCGACCGCGACCCTGCGTGACTGCGGACCGATGCGCTCCTTGGCCTCGCGGCACTCCTCGAGCAGGCTCGCCCACGACGCTTCGGACAGCTCGGTCCCCGAACGGCCGGCAACCTGCAGGGCGGCCTCTGCGAGGGCGTGGTCGAAGTCGTCGCCGCCGAGCCGGTTGACGCCGAAGGAGTCGAGCACCTCGTGGTGGGTGCCCGACAGTCGCAGCAGCGACGCGTCGAAGGTGCCGCCCCCGAGGTCGTAGACGACGACAAGGTCGCGCCGGGAGGTGATCGAGCGGGCCTGCCGGTGCGCGAACTCGAAGCTGGCGGCCGACGGCTCGTTGACCAGCCCCGCCACGTCGAAGCCAGCACGTCGGCACGCCTCGAGGGTCAGGAAGCGCTGGGCGCTGTTGGCCTGGGCCGGCACCCCCAGCATGGCGCGGGGCGGGGTCGTCCGGTCGAGCCGGCCCTCGATGCTGGACGCGGTATGCAGCGCGTCCAGCACAGCGGAGAAGTGGCCGGTCAGCACGTCGAAGAGCGGCACCTCCCGGTCACCGAGACGCATCAGCGTCTCTGGAGTGACCCGGGGCTCGGCGAGGAGGCGCTTGAACGAGCGGGCACACGGCATACCGCGTCGGGCAGCCTCCAGCGCCGCGAAGCCGTAGACCAGGGTGCCGGCGTCGTCGGCGACGACGGAGGGGAAGTGGTCACGGGCATCGGCGTCCTCGTCGAGGAAGGACACCACCGGGTAGTTGCCGCGGTCGCCGTGGGCCACGACGGTGTGCGTGGTGCCGAAGTCCAGGCCGAGATCCATCCTCCAAGGCTAGGCGGCAGCGCCGAGACCACCGACCTGGGCGACCAGCTGACGAGACGGCTCGTGGGCTGGCTCAGGCGTTTATCGCCGTCCCCGGCGTCACCCGGGTCGCTTGCCGGATGTCGCTCTTGACCGGTTCATTCGTGTCCCTGGGCGCGCCTCATCCGCGACGATGTCAGAGGGGAGCACGCGCGGGCCATCGAAAGGGGCGCCCCCATGAGAAATGCGGTCAAGGCGTTCGCACCGCACTCCGGGATCGGTTGGATCGCTGTCGCCCTCGGGTTCGGGGTCGCTGTCGCCAGCCTCCTGCTCTACTACGTGTCCGACGCGGTCACGAACGGGGGGTCGGAGTCGGCGCCCCTGTGGCTGCACGTGCTCGTTCCCGTGGCCGTCCTCGCCGTCGCGCTCCCCGCGGTCGTCGTGGGCTTCCGGTCCCGCCGCACGGATCCTTCGACCCTGGGCACCATCGCCCTTGCCGTCGCAGGCGTGCTCGGCGGCTGGTCCGCCATCAGCGGGGTGGCCGGCTTCTTCTCCTAGTGCGCCGAGAGGCCACGGATCGAGCGTGCAGATGGGCCTCCAGCGACGGCGGTGGTGACGGTTGCGCGACCGCCCCGGCGGGTAGGACCCGGGAGTCCAGCACACCGATCGAAGGAGCGCACATGTCGGACGACGCAAAGGTCGCCAAGGAGCTCGTGGAGACCCTGAAGGACGGCGAGCGAGGCTTCGCCTCCGCTGCCGAGAAGCTGCGGGACAGCGACCGCGCCGAGTGGGCCACCACCCTGCAGCGTCTCGCCGAGCAGCGCGCCGGCTTCCGGAGCGAGATCGTCGCCATGGGCCACGAGTACGGCGATGACGTGGACGAGAGCGGCTCCGCCGCTGCGGCCCTGCACCGCGGATGGATCTCGCTCAAGGACGCCCTGACCGGTGACGACGCGGGCAGCGTCCTCGGTGCCGCGGTCACGGGCGAGGACCACGCGGTCTCGGAGTACGAGAAGGCCGAGCAGGCCGACCTGAGCGCAGGCTTCCGTGAGGTCGTGGCCCGCCAGCACGCCGCCATCGTGGCCGCCCGCGACGAGGTCAAGGCGCTCCAGATCGCTGACTGACCGACACGCGATCGGCCACACCGGTCGGTAGACCGAGGGTCCACACCCCTCCGAGGCGTCAGCCTGGGAGGGGTGTTCGCGTGCCCGCATCGCCATCCCCTGACCGGAGCGGCGCTGTCAGGCGTAGAAGGCGGGCTGGTCGATCATCTCGACCCTGACGACGCCGTCGTCGGTGAGCGCACGGACACCGGCGTCGCAGACGCACGCCGCGGCATACCCGTCCCACGACGTCGAGCCGGTGTGCTCCCCCCGCGCCACGGCGCTGATCCACTCCTGCACCTCGGTGACGAACGCCCCCCAGAAGCGCTCGTTGTGGTCGCGGGCGATCGAGTTGCGGTGGCCCGAGCCGTCGCGGACCTCGACGGCGTTCTGGTCGGCCAGCGACACCGTGCCCTTCTCGGCGACGGCCTCGCAGCGGATGTCGTAGCCGAACTGGCAGTTGACGAAGATCTCGTCGTCGACCCGCACGCCCGACTCCGTCTCGAGGATGAGCACGAGCGGGTCCTGGAGGTGCTCGAAGCGCAGGGACGTCTTCTTCGGCTTGTCGACGCGCGCCGAGACGAACTCCTCGCCCAGCAGCCACCGCATGGTGTCGATCTCGTGGATCGCGGTGTCGTTGATCGCCATGTCCCACGTGTAGTGCTCGGGGACCGTCGGGTTGCGGTGCGCGCAGTGCACCATGAGCGTCTCGCCGAGCTCCCCCGAGTCGAGCAGGGCCTTCATCTGCCGATAGCTCCGGTCGAAGCGCCGCATGAACCCGACCGTCACGAGACGCTGCCTGCCGGCCTGCTCGGCCTCCATGATCCGCAGTGCGGCTTCAGCCGTCGGCGTCAGCGGCTTCTCGCAGAAGACCGGCTTGCCGGCTGCGATGCAGGCGAGGACGTCGACCTCGTGGGCCGGGCCGTAGCTGCAGATCATGACGGCGTCGACCTCATGGGCACCGATGAGGCTCGCCGAGTCGGGGTATGCCGTCGCCCTGATCCGGGCGGCCACCTCCTTCGCGCGCACCTCGTCGACGTCGCTCACCGCGACGACGCGGCCGCCCGCGATGACGGTGTGGATGCGGTCGATGTGGGCCTGCCCCATGCCGCCGGGGCCGATCATGCCGATGCGAACGGTCATTGGTGTGACTCCTTCGTCACTGGGGCTCAGCGGAGGCCGAGGCCGATGGACGCGAGGTACTCGCGGGTCTGGATGGCGTTGGGCAGCGGGTAGGTCGGGTCGCACGGGTACATGTCCTGCTCGCACACGACGTAGAGCTCCTTGTCGAGGTCGGCGAGGGCCTCGACGAAGGCCGGCATGTCGGGCGCACCGGCCGGCGGCGCGACCGAGCACCCCTTGGCGACGGCGAGACCGAAGGGCCAGTCCTCGTCGTGCGCCTGCTTGACGAGGCCCTCGTCCATCGCCTTGATGTGGACGTAGGAGATGCGCTCGGGGTACTTGCGGCACAGCTCCATCGGGTCGCCGCCGCCGTAGACGATGTGGCCGGTGTCGAGGCAGAAGCCGACATAGTCGGGGTCGGTCGCCTGGAAGACGCGGTCGATGTCGTCCGGCGTCTCGATGTGGCTGTCCCCGTGCGGGTGCAGCACCATCTGGAGGCCGTAGTCCTCCTTCATGATGCGACCGAGCCTGTCGGCGTTGCTGATGTAGGCGTTCCACGCCTCCGTCGACAGCACGCGGTCGTCGGTGTAGTCCCACGTCTTCTCGTCGCGGAACATCGGGGGCAGGTGCACGATGTACTCCGCCCCGACGGCCGCGTGCGTCTCGGCGATCTCGCGGAACGTCTTCTCCGTGTCGGCCCACGCCTCCGGCTTGTGGAGGATGCCCCACCCGGTGCCCGCGACGACCTGGAAGCCGCGCTTGTCCATCTCCTCCTGCAGGCGCTTCGGGTCCTTGGGGAAGTACCCGAAGGGCCCTGTCTCCATCACCGAGAAGCCGGCCTCGGCCATCTCGTCGAGGGCGGTCTCCCAGTGGATCTGCTTGTCGTCCTCGGGGAACCACACGCCCCACTGGTCGGGACAGACGCCGATCGTCAGCTTGCGGTAGCGCTCGTCGGTGTTGCGGGCCTTGGACTCGGCCATCGTTGGTCGTTCCTCTCGAAAGGTCTTAAGAGTCAGTCGTTCTGGGGGAAGCCGAGGTTGAGGCCGCCGTGGCTCGGGTCGAGCCAGCGCGACGTGACGACCTTGCCGCGGGTGAAGAAGTGGACGCCCTCCATGCCGTGGGCGTGCGTGTCGCCGAAGAGGGAGTTCTTCCACCCGCCGAAGGAGTAGTACGACACCGGCACCGGGATCGGCACGTTGACGCCGACCATGCCGACCTCGACGTTGCGCTGGAACTTGCGGGCCGCCCCACCGTCGTTCGTGAAGATCGCCGTGCCGTTGCCGTAGGGGTTGCTGTTGATGAGCTCCAGCCCCTCGTCGTAGGAGTGCACGCGCACGACCGACAGCACCGGGCCGAAGATCTCGTCGTCGTAGAGCGACATGCCGGGCTTGACGTTGTCGAAGAGCGTCGGCGCGAGGAAGTAGCCCTCGCCGTCCGCGTCGTAGTCGTCCCGGCGCCCGTCGACGACCAGCGTCGCCCCCTCGGACACCCCGGCATCGAGGTAGGACGTCACCTTGTCGCGGTGCTGGGACGTCACGAGCGGGCCCATGTCACAGCCGCGGGTGCCGTCGCCGGTGACGAGCTTGCCCATCCGGTCCTTGATCTTGCTGATCAGCTCGTCGGCGATCGGCTCGACCGCGACGAGGGCCGAGATCGCCATGCACCGCTCCCCCGCCGAGCCGAAGCCGGCGTTGACGGCGGCGTCCGCGGCGAGGTCGAGGTCGGCGTCGGGCAGCACGAGCATGTGGTTCTTCGCGCCCCCGAGGGCCTGGACGCGCTTGCCGTGCGCCGTGCCCGTCTCGTAGACGTACTTCGCGATCGGGGTCGAGCCGACGAACGACACCGACTTGATGTCGGGGTGGGTCAGCAGGGCGTCGACCGCCTCCTTGTCGCCGTTGACGACCTGCATGACGCCGTCGGGCAGCCCCGCCTCCTTCCACAGCGCCGCGATGGCGAGCGCCGCAGACGGGTCCTTCTCCGACGGCTTGAGCACGACGGCGTTGCCGCACGCGATCGCGACGGGGATGAACCACATCGGCACCATGGCCGGGAAGTTGAACGGCGAGATGACGGCCACGACCCCGAGCGGCTGGCGGATCGAGTAGACGTCGACGTTGGTCGAGGCGTTCTCGGAGAAGCCGCCACGCATGAGCGTCGGGATGCCGCAGGCGAACTCGGCGACCTCGAGGCCGCGGGTCACCTCACCGAGCGCGTCGGAGAGCACCTTGCCGTGCTCCGCCGTGATGAGCGCGGCAATGTCCTCCTTGCGGTCGTTGAGCAGCTCGCGGAAGGCGAAGAGCACGGCCGTCCGCTTCGCGAGCGAGGCGTCGGCCCAGCCGTCCCACGCGCCGGCCGCGCTCTTGACGACCTCGTCGACGAGCGAGGCCGAGGCGAGGTCGAGCACGCCGGTCTGCTCGCCCGTCGCGGGGTTGAAGACGGGCGACGTGCGCTCGGCGGTGCCGGACCACGACTGGCCGTCGATGAGGTGGGTGATGCGGGTGGGCGTGCTCATGAGGGTTTCCTTCTCTTGCAAGCTGGTTCAGGGGTATGCCGGGTGGCCGGCTTCAGGGTGAGACGAGCGTGGCCGGGGTGGCCCACTTGTCGAGGTAGGAGCGGATCGAGTCGCGCATGTAGGTGCTCGACTCGCGGGCACGGTCCTCCCACGCGAAGACACACGACGTGACGATGCCGTCGAAGCCGATGCGCTCGAGACCGCTGAAGAGCTGCTCGAAGTCGACCTCGCCCTGGCCGATGTCGAGGTGCTGGTGCACCGTGACCTGTGAGCCGGGCGGGTTGACGATGTAGCGCAGCCCCGACGACGCCGTGTGGTCGTAGGCGTCGGCGACGTGGACCATCGTCAGCAGGTCGCCCGCCTTGTCCATGATCCCGTCGCAGTCGTTGCCCTGGTGGAAGGTGTGCGGCGCGCAGTAGAGGAACGACACGTTCGCGCTGTTGATCCCCTTGATGAGGTCGACGGCGCGCTTGCCGTCCTCCTCCCAGTCGTCGGGGTGCGGCTCGAGCACGAGGCGGATCCCCTCCTTCTCGAAGACCGGCAGCAGCTGCTCCATGGAGCGCCAGAACATCCGCTCGCAGACCGCGGCCTCGCGCGGGTTGCCGTTGAACTCCGAGTTCATCGTGTCGACGCCGAGGTCGCTGGCGATCTGGATGGCGCGCGTCCAGTAGCGCACGGCCGCCTGACGGTCCTCCTCGTCGGGTCCCGACCATCGGAAGAGCGGGAGCACCGAGGACACCCCGACACCGGCCACGGCGAGCGCCTTGCGGAACGATGCGACCCCGGCGTCGTCGACGCGTGGGTGGTTGAAGAACGGGATGAAGTCGTCACGCGGCGAGAGCTCGATCCACTCGAAGCCGAGGTCGGCCACGAGAGAGGGCAGCTCGAGCAGCGGCGTCTCGCGGAACATGTACGGGTCGAGGGCGAGCTTCATGACGAGGACTCCGGGTCAGAGGCGATGCGGGCGGGGGTGACGAACGGACGCTGGGTGGCCTTGTGCTCGACGTACTCGGCGTATGCCGTCTGCGTCGTGTCGAGGTCGCTGACCTCCGAGACCGGCACGTCCCACCACGACGAGCTGTCCGGTGCGTGCACGAGCGGGTCCGTCTCGACGTGGATGACGACGGGTCCGCCGTCCGTCGGCCACGCCTTGGCCTCCTTGACCGCCTGGTGCAGCTCATCGAGCGAGTGCACCTCGATGACGTGCGCCCCGAGCGAGCGGGCGTTGGCGGCGAGGTCGACCGGCAGCACGTCGCCGTCGAGACGCCCCGACGACTCGCCGCGGAAGCGGTAGCTCGTGCCGAAACGTTGCGAGCCGAGCGACTCCGAGAGCGACCCGATCGAGTGGAAGCCGTGGTTCTGCACGAGGACGACGATGACCTTGACCCGCTCCTGGACCGCAGTCACGAGCTCCGTCGGCATCATGAGGTAGCCGCCGTCGCCGACCATCGCGAAGACGTCACGAGACTCGTCGGACAGCCGGATGCCGATCGAGGCGGGCACCTCGTAGCCCATGCAGGAGTAGCCGTACTCGACGTGGTAGGCCTTGCGGTCTCTCACCCGCCACAGCTTGTGGATGTCGCCGGGCATCGAGCCGGCCGCGCAGAGCACGACGTCGCGCGGGTCGCTGAGCTCGTTGACGGCGCCGAGCACCTGGCCCTGGGTCAGCAGTCCGTCGGCCAGCCTGTCGGTCACCTCGGCGGCGGGGTGGAAGGCGGCCTCGACCGAGGCGTCCCACTCGGCCCACAGCGCAGCCTGGCGCGACCGGTAGGCGTCGTCGACGGCATACCCCTCGAGGGCGGCGGTCAGCGCGGTCACCGCTTCCCGGGCGTCGGCGACGACGGACAGACCGGCGTGCTTGCCCGCGTCGAAGCGGGCGACGTTGACGTTGACGAAGCGCACCCCGTGGTCCTGGAAGGCGGTCCGCGACGCCGTGGTGAAGTCGCTCCAGCGCGTGCCGATACCGACGACGACGTCCGCCTCGGCGGCGAGGGCGTTGGCGGCGGTCGTTCCGGTCGAGCCGACGGCACCCATCTCCTGCGGGTGGCCGTGCGGCAGCGAGCCCTTCCCGGCCTGCGACTCCCCGACGGGGATGCCGGTCACCTCGCAGAACGCGCGCAGCGCGTCCTCCGCTCCCGAGTAGTGCACTCCGCCACCGGCGACGACGAGCGGCCGCTTCGCCGACCGGATGACGGCCGCGGCGTCCGCGACGTCGACCGCCTCGGGCAGCGGACGGGCCACCCGCCACGTGCGCGGCGCAAAGAGCTCCACCGGCCAGTCGTGCGCCTCGGCCTGGACGTCCTGCGGCAGTGCGATCGTCACGGCCCCGGTCTCGACGGGGTCGGTGAGCACCCGCATCGCCCCGAGCAGCGCCGACGGCAGCTGCTCCGGACGGCTGACCTGGTCGAAGAACCTCGACAACGGTCGGAAGGCGTCGTTGACCGTCACGTCGGCCGCATACGGCAGCTCGAGCTCCTGGAGCACCGGGGCGCTGACGCGGGTCGCGAACGTGCCGGACGGCAGCAGCAGCACCGGGATCCGGTTGATCGTCGCCAGCGCCGCACCCGTCAGCATGTTCGTCGAGCCGGGTCCGACGGAGGCGGTGCACGCCCACGTCTGGAGGCGGTCCTTCTGACGGGCGTAGGCCACGGACGTGTGGACCATCGCCTGCTCGTTGCGGGCCAGGACGTAGGGCAGGTGCTGGTCCCCGTCGGCCAGCTCGTTCTGCAGCAACGCCTGGCCGATACCGGCGACGTTGCCGTGGCCGAAGATCCCGAAGCACCCGGCGAAGAGCTTCTGCCGCTCGCCGTCCCGCTCGCTCCACTGGTTCGCGAGGAACCGGACCACGGCCTGGGCCACGGTCAGGCGCACCGTGGCTGCCTGCTGGGTGTCGCTCGTCATCGAGCACCTCCAAGGGGAAGTCGGGGGTCGACCGGCTGGCCGGACCAGGTGTCGCGGACCCAGCCGTGGGCGGGGTCGTCGCAGATGAGCCAGGCCCGCTCCGCTCCGGGGCCGGCCATGACGTTGAGGTAGTAGAGGTCGTAGCCGGGGACGGCCATCGCGGGCCCGTGCCAGCCGTGCGGCACGAGGACGACGTCGCCCGACCGCACCTCGGCGAGCACGTCGATCGGGCGCTCGTCGGTGCCGTAGACACGCTGGTAGCCGACGGGACTCGCGTCCGCGGCCTCCGGCGCCCCGGCCGATGGAGCCACCTGAAAGTAGTAGATCTCCTCGAGCTCGGTCTCGACGCCCGGGCGCTCCTCGTCGTGCTTGTGCGGCGGGTAGGAGCTCCAGTTCCCGCCCGGCGTGATCACCTCGCAGGCGATGATCGAGTCGGCGTCGAGCACGCCCGGGATGCCGAAGTTGCGGACTTCCCGCGACGCGACCCCGGCGCCACGCAGCTCGACGGGCACGTCCGCGACGTCCACGTGGCGGAACGGCGGCGTGTGCCGTTCCGCCGCGCGGGCGCCGCACACCGCGAC
>NZ_JBFULD010000031.1:0-19444 GCF_056400505.1 Terrabacter sp. P5_B1 | reverse complement strand
CTGCAGCACCCACACCGGCGGCGACCGCCTTGCCCGACGGTCCCGCCTTGCCCGAATCACCCCGGGATGCCGCTGCGTCCTCGACCCCGGGAGTGCCGACGCGAGCGCCGGGCTCGACCGAACCGCGCCAGGCACCGGTGGCGTACTCCTCGGACTCGATGAACTGCTTGAAGCGCTCGAGGTCGTTCCCGGCCTGGTTCTCGACGATGCCGACCTTGTCGCCCACCTTCTCGACCAGGCCCTCCGGCTCGTACTCGAGGAAGAGCGTCACGGACGTCTGTCCGCCGCCCAGGTCCTCGAAGGTCACGGCTCCCGCGTTGGTCGCACCCTCGGTGGCGGCCCAGGCGACCTTCTGGTCCGGGATCTGCTCGAGGACACGGGCCTGCCACTCGCGGCGCACGCCCGCGATCTCGGCCACCCACTCGAGGCGCTCGTCGCTGAGCTGCGTGACGCTCTTGACGCCGCCCATGAACTGGGGGAAGTCCTCGAACTGCGTCCACTGGTTGTAGGCCCGGCTGACAGGAACGTTCACCAGAATGGTCTTTGTGACTCGCGTCGTCATGTCATCTCCTTCGTGGTCGACAGGGGGCGGCACCGGTGGCTGTCGCCCCGCCTGTGGCGTCCCCGTGCCCACCGGCCGGCCGTCTCAACCGGACGCCGACCGACTTTCGGGACGTGCCCGCACCAGGGACGGTCCCGGCGTGGACCCGCCGACCGTTGCTCGGCAGTCGGGTCAGGGCCACCACCCGAGGAGGCTGCCGCCGATCTTGAGGATGAACGCACTGACGATCGCGACGAAGACCGCGCGCACGAAGCCGCTCCCCTTCGCCACGGCGGTCCGGGCGCCCGCGTAGCCGCCGAGAAGGTTGGCCGACGCGATGACGAGCCCGACCTTGACGAGGACGAGACCCATGGGCAGGAAGACCGTGAGGGCGCCGAGGTTCGTCGCGAAGTTCGCGATCTTGGCCTTGGCGCTCGCCTCGAGGAAGTTGTAGCCCAGCAGGCCGACGAGGGCGAAGACGAGGAAGCTGCCCGTGCCGGGGCCGAGGGCGCCGTCGTAGCCCCCGATGACGAAGCCGGTCAGCATCGCGAGCACGGTGTGCCGAGCGCCGTGGAACCGCCGGATGGACTCCTTGCCGAGGTCCGGCTTGAAGAGCGTGTAGCTCCCGACGAGCACGAGCAGCACGAGGATGATCGGGTTGAACGCCGACTTCGGGATGTGCAGCCCGATGAGGGCTCCCCCGATCGAACCGACGTAGGCGACGGCCGCCATCGGCAGGGCCGTGCGCAGGTCGGGGCGCACGCGTCGGTAGAAGGTGACCGAGCTCGTGGCAGTGCCGAAGATCGAGCCGAACTTGTTCGTCGCGAGCAGCTGCGCCGGCGCCGCCCCCGGCAGCCCGACCAGCAGGGCCGGCAGCTGCACCAGGCCTCCCCCGCCGACGACGGCGTCGATCCAGCCGGCGACGAATGCTGCTGCCGCGAGGAAGGCCAGGGTGGTCAGGGTCGGGTCGCTCACGCCCCGGCGCCGTACGGGTCGGAATCGTCGGTGTCGTCGGCGTCGCCGGTGCCGGTGCCGGTGCCGTCGGTGTCGTCGTTCCAGCGGGCGACGATGTCCACCACGTCGAGCAGCTGGTGGGCGACGGCATCGGGGGCGGCGTCGACCGGCATGCGCTGGCCCGCCGGGATGTCGGAGTGCGGCACGAGGACGGCKCGCATCCCGACCTGGTGTGGCCCGTGGACGTCCTCGAAGAGGCGGTCGCCGACGTAGACGCTGTGCTCGGGCGCCACGCCCACGGCGTCGCAGGCCAGGCGGAAGGCGTCCGGGTGCGGCTTGACGACGTGGATCTCGGACGAGTAGACGTCGGCGTCGAGCAGGTCGAGGACCCCGTCGCGCGCGAACACCTCGCGGTGGTAGGCGCGGCTCCAGATCGTGTTGGACAGCACTCCGACACGGACGTCCATGCGCTGCAAGGTCTCCCAGAGCGGACGCACCTGCGGGTCGGTGTGGGTGTGGGGCTCCCAGAAGCGTTGGTATGCCGCGAGCGCCAGGTGGTGCCGGTCGTGCTCAGGGTCGACGCCCGCCTCGGCCAGGATGGCGGCCAGCGAGGCGCTCTGGTGGCTCTCGCGGCCCCGGCGCCACGCCCGGTCCTCCGCCTCGTGGATGCGCAGGGCGAGCGAGTCCGCTTCTGCGAGCTCGTCCAGGGGCATGTTCGGGTCATCGACGGCCAACCCGTGCACCGTGCGCGCGTAGACGCGCCACTGCTGCGGCACGTCCACCTCGTGCCAGGGGGTCAGCGTGCCGCCCCAGTCGAAGATCACCGCCTGGACGGGTCGACCTGGTGCGCTCACGAGCGCTCGACCTCGGCGGTGACCTCGGCGGTGAGCGCCGCCACGGCGTCGTCGACGGCGACCTCTCGGCGCTCGCCCGTCCGGCGGTCCTTGATCTCGACCTTCCCGTCGGCGAGGCCACGACCGATGACGAGGATCGTCGGGACGCCGATGAGCTCGGAGTCCTTGAACTTCACGCCGGGGCTGACGCCCCTGCGGTCGTCGACGATGACGGTGAGTCCCTGCACCTCGAGCTCGCGGGCGATCTCCTCGGCCTTGACGAAGAGCGTCTCGTCCTTGCCGGCGGCGACGATGTGGACGTCGGCGGGCGCGAGCTCGCGCGGCCAGACGATGCCGGACTCGTCGTGGTTGCCCTCGACGACGCAGGCGACGGCGCGCGAGACGCCGACGCCGTAGGAGCCCATGACGACGGTCACGAGCTTGCCGTTCTGGTCGAGCACCTTGAGGTCGAGCGCCTCGGCGTACTTCGTGCCGAGCTGGAAGACGTGACCCATCTCGATGCCCCGGGCGGTCGACAGGGTGTGGTCGCACGTCGGGCAGCGGTCGCCCTCGCGCACCTCGGCAGCCTCGATCGTGCCGTCGGCGGTGAAGTCGCGCCCCGCGACGAGGTCGATGACGTGCTGTCCCACGACGTTCGCACCGGTGACCCAGCGGGTGCCCTCGGCGACGCGCGGGTCGAGCAGGTAGCGGATGCCGCTCGTGCCCTCGAGCCCGAGCGCCCCGGGCCCGATGTAGCCCTTGACGAGCGCCGGGTTGGCGGCGAAGTCGGCCTCGGTGAAGGCGTCCACCTCGGCCGGCTCGACCTGGGCGCCCAGACGCTTCTCGTCGACCTCGCGGTCGCCGGGCACGCCGATCGCGAGCGGCTCGCGCGTGCCGTCGGGGTTCACCAGGGTCACGACGACGTTCTTGAGGGTGTCGCCGGCGACCCACGGACGGTCCTCGCGCGGGAAGCGCTCGTTGAGGTGGGCGACGAGCGTCTCGATGGTCGGGGTGTCGGGGGTGTCCTCGGCGTGCGCGGCGGGGACGCCGTCCCAGCCCACGGGGTCGGGCGCGGGCACGCGGACGGCCTCGACGTTCGCGGCATACCCGCAGCTGGTGCAGTGGACGTAGGTGTCCTCACCGACCTCGGCCGTGGCGAGGAACTCCTCGCTCTTGCTGCCGCCCATGGCGCCCGCCATGGCCTCGACGATGACGTAGTGGAAGCCGAGCCGGTCGAAGATGCGGACGTAGGCCTCACGGTGCAGCTGGTAGCTCTTGTCGAGCCCTGCAGCGTCGATGTCGAAGGAGTAGCTGTCCTTCATGACGAACTCGCGGCCGCGCAGCACGCCCGCACGGGGGCGCGCCTCGTCGCGGTACTTCGTCTGGATCTGGTAGATCGAGAGCGGCAGGTCCTTGTAGGAGCTGTAGAGGTCCTTGACCGTGAGGGTGAACATCTCCTCGTGGGTCGGGCCGAGCAGGTGGTCGGCGCCCTTGCGGTCCTGGAGCCGGAAGATGTTGTCGCCGTACTCGATCCAGCGGCCGCTCGCCTCGAAGGGCTCCTTGGGCAGCAGCGCGGGGAAGAGCAGCTCCTGGGCGCCGATGGCGTCCATCTCCTCGCGGACGATCCTCTCGACGTTGCGCAGCACGCGCAGGCCGAGGGGCAGCCACGTGTAGACGCCCGGGCTGACGCGGCGGACGTAGCCGGCGCGGACGAGGAGGCGGTGGCTCGGGACCTCTGCGTCCGCCGGGTCCTCGCGAAGGGTTCGCAGGAACAGGGACGACATGTGCAGGGCCACGGGTCTCCTCGTGTGGGTTGGGCGCGGGGGCGGGGGCGGAACCTAGGCAGGATATCGGCCCCCCGGGGGGCGTTGTCGGCACCCGGCTTGACGGCGGGCCGGTCCTCGTCCGGAGATCGTGACGTCCTTGTGACCACACGACGCGGTGTTCGGCCACCTGAGCACGAACCGTGCGGAACAATCGGGACGGGCGCGTGCGCCTCACGAACACCACAAAGGAGTGTTGACGACCTGATGAGCACCCCCTCCATCCCGGCTCCTGGATCATCGAGTGCCGACACGACGGGCGCCGCGGCACATCCGGCCGGCCCGCCCGGCAGCATCATCCTCGAGATGCGCGAGATCACCAAGGAGTTCCCGGGCGTCAAGGCCCTCTCGAACGTGTCGATGGCGGTGCGCCGGGGAGAGGTCCACGCGATCTGCGGGGAGAACGGCGCCGGCAAGTCCACCCTGATGAAGGTCCTGTCCGGGGTGCACCCCGCGGGCACCTACGACGGCGAGATCCACTTCGAGGGCCGGCTCGTCGAGTTCAACAACATCCGCGACAGCGAGCACGCCGGCATCGTCATCATCCACCAGGAGCTCGCCCTCATCCCGGAGATGTCGATCGCCGAGAACATCTTCCTCGGCAACGAGACGGCCAAGGGTGGCGTCATCAACTGGCTCGCCACCCGGGCCAAGGCGCGCGAGCTGCTCGCCCGCGTCGGCCTCGACGAGGAGCCCGGCACGAAGATCCGCGACATCGGCGTCGGCAAGCAGCAGCTCGTCGAGATCGCCAAGGCGCTGTCCAAGGACGTCAAGCTGCTCATCCTCGACGAGCCGACCGCCGCCCTCAACGAGGGGGACTCCCAGCACCTGCTCGACCTCATCGCCGGTCTGCGCTCCAAGGGCGTGACCTGCATCATGATCAGCCACAAGCTCAACGAGATCGAGCAGATCGCTGACTCCATCACCATCATCCGCGACGGCAAGTCGATCGAGACGCTGCGCGTCAAGGAGGACGGCGTCGACGAGAACCGCATCATCCGCGGGATGGTCGGTCGCGACCTCGAGTCGCGCTTCCCCGACCACACCCCCGAGATCGGTGAGGTCTTCTTCGAGGTGAGGAA
Source organism: Terrabacter sp. P5_B1 (assembly GCF_056400505.1). Taxonomy (NCBI): domain Bacteria; kingdom Bacillati; phylum Actinomycetota; class Actinomycetes; order Micrococcales; family Intrasporangiaceae; genus Terrabacter; species Terrabacter sp. P5_B1. The sequence goes on along the minus strand of NZ_JBFULD010000031.1, from coordinate 14,211 downwards.
CTGGACGGTGCGCCACCCGAGCGTCGCGGACCGCCTCGTGGCCAAGCACAGCGACTTCTTCGTCCGCCGTGGCGAGATCGTCGGCTTCGCCGGCCTCATGGGCGCCGGACGGACCGAGCTGATGCGCAGTCTCTTCGGCCGCTCCTACGGCACCTACGTCGAGGGCACCATCGTCAAGGACGGCCACGAGGTGCGGCTCCGGTCGGTCTCCGACGCCATCGACGCCGGCCTCGCGTACGTCACGGAGGACCGCAAGACGCTCGGTCTCAACCTCCTCGACGACATCAAGCGGACGACCGTCTCGGCTCGGCTCCAGCGCATCACCCGCGGTTTCGTCGTCGACGAGCGCGAGGAGTACAACTTCGCCGAGTCCTATCGGAAGTCCTTGCGCACCAAGGCCCCCAACGTCGACGAGGGGGTCGCCAAGCTCTCCGGCGGCAACCAGCAGAAGGTGGTGCTCGCGAAGTGGCTCTTCACCGAGCCCGACCTGCTCATCCTCGACGAACCGACGCGTGGGATCGACGTCGGCGCCAAGTTCGAGATCTACGGGATCATCCAGCGCATGGCCTCGGAGGGCAAGGGCGTCATCCTCGTCTCCTCCGAGCTGCCCGAGCTGATCGGCCTGTCCGACCGCATCTACACGATCGCCGAGGGCGCGGTCACCGGTGTGCTCTCCCGCGAGGAGGCGGACCAGGAGTCGCTGATGCGCCTCATGACCCGACGCACCCACGGCGGCTCCTCCGCGACGACGCGCGAGAGCGCGTGAGCGGCACGCCGGCCGCAACCCCTCACCCACCCGCACCCGACACAGCCAGGACTGCACCCATGGACAAGGTCAAGAAGATCTTCGGTGGCGACACCCGTCAGCTCGGCATGATCTTCGCCCTCGTGGCGCTGATCATCTTCTTCCAGATCTGGACCGGCGGGCTCACGCTCACGCCGGACAACGTCATCAACATCTTCCAGCAGAACTCCTACATCCTCGTGCTCGCCATCGGCATGGTGCTCGTCATCATCGCCGGCCACATCGACCTCTCGGTCGGCTCCGTCGCAGCGTTCGTCGGGATCTGCGTCGCCATCGCGATGCGTGACTGGGGACTCAGCTGGTGGATGGGCATCCTGTTCGGGCTGGCCCTCGGGGCGCTCGTCGGTGCATGGCACGGGGTGTGGGTGGCCTACGTCGGGATCCCCGCCTTCATCGTCACGCTGTCGGGCATGCTCCTCTTCCGCGGCGCCAACCAGTACGTCGGCAAGTCCAACTCGGTGCCGGTCCCGGACGACTTCGAGGTCATCGGCGCCGGCTACCTCCCCGAGGTCGGACCCAACACGGGCTACAACAACCTGACCGTGCTCATCGGGCTGGTGCTCGCCGTCGGCATCGTCGTCGGCGCCGTCCGCAGCCGCCGTGCGCTGGTCAAGCTCGGCGCCGAGGTCGAGGACGCCTGGATCATGTGGGTGCGCCTCGGGCTCATCTGCGCCGCGATCATCGGCGCGACGCTGCTCTTCGGCTCGGGTCGCGCGGGCACGTCGTTCCCCGTCGCCGGGATCATCCTCGCGGTGCTCGTCCTGGTCTACGGCTTCATCTCCAACCGCACCGTCATCGGCCGTCACATCTACGCCGTCGGTGGCAACCGCCACGCGGCCGAGCTCTCCGGCGTGAAGAGCAAGAAGGTCAACTTCCTCGTCATGATGAACATGTCGATCCTGGCGGCCCTCGCCGGCATGATCTTCGTGGCCCGCTCGACCGCTTCGGGCCCGTCGGACGGTGTCGGCTGGGAGCTCGACGCCATCGCGGCCGTCTTCATCGGCGGCGCTGCCGTCACCGGTGGTGTCGGCACCGTGGTCGGCTCCATCGTCGGAGGCCTCGTCATGGCCGTGCTCAACAACGGCCTGCAGCTCAAGGGCATCGGCGCCGACGCGACCCAGATGATCAAGGGCCTCGTGCTTCTCGTCGCCGTCGCCTTCGACGTCTACAACAAGTCGCAGGGCCGTGGCTCCCTCATCGGCATGCTGACGCGGAACTTCCGACGCGGTGGGGACGACGACGACACCTCCGCCCCGCCACCGCCGTCCGCCGCCACCGAGATCACCCCGGTGGGCGAGACGATCCGCCAGTCCAGCTGAGCCGTCGGCTCGGCCGCGAGACCCGGTCAGGGCGCCGCCCGAGACCGAGCACGATCCGCGTACCGCCTGGACGCGATGAGAGGAAAGAGAGCACATGCGTACCTTCACCAAGGTGCTGGGCGTCACGGCTGTGGCCGCCCTTGTTCTGACCGGTTGCGGTCGGAACAGCGACGCCGGCACGACGCCGGGCGCATCCAACGGAGGATCCGCTGCCGCGGGCTTCCCCGCCAACGCGGTCATCGGCGTCGCGCTGCCGCAGAAGACGTCGGAGAACTGGGTGCTCGCCGAGCAGCTGTTCAAGGACGGCCTGTCCGCGGCCGGCTTCCAGGGCGACGTGCAGTTCGCCAACGGTGGCGTCTCGGAGCAGCAGAACCAGATCTCGGCCATGGTCACCAAGGGCGCCAAGGTCATCGTCGTCGGTGCCATCGACGGTTCGCAGCTGGGGTCCCAGCTCAAGGCCGCCAAGGACGCCGGCGCCACGGTCATCGCCTACGACCGCCTCGTGAAGAACACGCCCGCCGTCGACTACTACGTCGCCTACGACAACTTCAAGGTCGGCGAGCTGCAGGGCCAGGCCCTGCTCGACGGCATGGCCAAGAAGAAGGCCAACGGCCCGTACAACATCGAGCTCTTCGCCGGCTCGCCGGACGACGCGAACGCCAAGGTGTTCTTCGACGGCGCCATGAAGGTGCTCAAGCCGAAGATCGACGACGGCACCCTGAAGGTCGTGTCCGGCCAGAAGGACTTCAACCAGGTCGTCACGCAGGGCTGGAAGGCCGAGAACGCGCAGAAGCGCATGGACACGCTTCTCGCGGCGAACTACACGAGCGCGGCGCTCGACGGCGTCCTGTCCCCCAACGACACCCTGGCCCGCGCGATCATCACGTCGGTGAAGGCTGCCGGCAAGCCGGTCCCGGTCGTCACCGGTCAGGACTCCGAGGTCGAGTCGGTCAAGTCGATCATGGCGGGTGAGCAGTACTCCACGATCAACAAGGACACGCGCAACCTCGTCAAGGAGACGATCGCCATGGTCACCGCCCTGCAGAAGGGGCAGACGCCGACCGTCAACGACACGAAGTCCTACAACAACGGTGTCAAGGTCGTCCCGGCCAACCTCCTCCCGCCGGTCATCGTGACCAAGGAGAACGCGGCCCAGGCCTACGCGAACGACCCGACGCTGGCCCCGCTCACCAAGTGAGCTGACACGGCACGGTCACCGCACCAGGTGAAGGCCCGCCCCGCCCGGGGCGGGCCTTCGTCGTCCCCGCGTCGGTGTCGCCGGACGGACAGCCGCCCCCTCGACGCGCAGGAGGCGTAGCGTCGCGCCATGTCGGACGTCTACCTCCACGGCCACCACGAGAGCGTCCTCGCGTCGCACGGCGCGCGAACGGCGGCGGACTCGGCCGCCTACCTGCTCCCGCACCTGCGCGAGGGGCTGACCGTGCTCGACGTGGGCTGTGGGCCCGGCACGATCACGCTCGACCTCGCCGAGGCGGTCGGGCCGAGGGGGGCCGTCACCGGCGTCGAGCACGTCGAGGGCCCGCTCGAGCACGCACGCCGCAACGCCTCCGCCCGCGGTGACGAGCGCACGCAGTTCGAGCTGGCCGACGTCAGGGAGCTTCCGTATGCCGACGCGTCCTTCGACGTCGTCCACGCCCACCAGGTGCTCCAGCACCTCTCCGACCCTGTCGGCGCCCTTCGCGAGATGGCGCGGGTGGCGCGTCCCGGTGGTCTGGTCGCGGTGCGCGACGTCGACTACGCCTCGATGGTGTGGCACCCGGCGTCCGAAGGGATGACCCGGTGGCTCGGGGTCTACCGACGCCTCGCTCGCCTCAACCATGCCGAGCCCGATGCAGGGCGCCACCTCGTCGCCTGGTCACACGCCGCGGGGCTGACCCGACTCGAGCCGTCCGCCTCGCTGTGGACCTACGCCACACCGGAGCAGTGCGCGTGGTGGGGTGGTACCTGGGCCCGCCGCGCGCTCGAGTCGACCTTCGCGACGCAGGCGCTCGAGCGCGGGCTCGTGACGCCCGACGACCTGGCGGCCATCAGCGCTGACTGGCAGGCGTGGTCGACGCACCCCGACGCGTGGTTCGCGATGACCCACGCCGAGGTGATCGCCCACGTCTGAAGTGGCTGGGGTCGGTGGGGTCGGGTGGCGTCGAATGGCGTCGGGTGGCGTCGGGTGGGAACCGGTTCGGCGAGCGGCGCCCCGGGTTTGCCAGAGTGGCCCCATGCCACGCACCTGTTGCACCTTCACCCTCGTCAACGACCCCGCCGAGGCGCAGGCGCGGTTCGCGACTCTCGTGGCGCGCGAGCCGGAGGCGCTCAGTGTCGTCGCGAGCGTGACGCAGGCCATCGTCACCGACCCGAGCCGCTCCGTCGAGCCGCGCTGGTGGACGGGTGCGGACGCGTCGGGTGAGATCGTCGCCGCGTTCATGCACACGCCGCCCCACCCGCTGCACATCGCGCTGGCCACCCCTGATGAGGCGCGCGACCTCGCCGCGCTGCTCGCCGATGGGGGCGGCGCGCTCCCCGGTGTGGGCGGGCAACGAACAGCGGCCGAGGCCTTCGCGGCCGAGTGGGCCGCGCTCACGGGCGCGACGTCGACGGTCGCCATGGAGGTGGGCCGCTTCGACCTGCCGACCAGACCACGTCTGCCTTTCGAGGTCCGCGGCGCCTTCCGGGTCGCCACCGCCGCGGACGCACCGCTCCTGTATCGGTGGCACCAGCAGTTCGTGGACGCCATCGAGGGCGGCGGCCGCGCAGCCTCATCCCTGACGCACCACCTCGCGGACGGTCTGGTCGGACTCTGGGAAGACGACGGACGGCCGGTGTCGATGGCATGCGCCTCCCCCGCCAACGGCGGTGTCACGCGCATCTCCGGGGTATGGACCCCGCCGGAGCTGCGCGGAAACGGCTACGCGAGCGGGGTCGTCGCGGCGCTCAGCACCGCGCGCCTCGAGGCGGGCGAGGCGTGCATGCTCTACACCGACCTGGCCAACCCGACCTCCAACGCCATCTACCAGGCGATGGGCTACCGCCGCTTCGGTGACAGCATCAGCATCCGGTTCGACGGCTGACGTCTCAACGCAGGACGCCGCCGGCCCGCAGTGCCGTGCGGATCATCGGCCACTGCAGCGGCAACCGCGCCACGGTCGCCGCGAGATAGCCCTGCCTCTTCGGGTCCTCCCGGTCGCGATCGAACCGGCGCTTTGCGTGACCCGTCATCGTGACGTTCGCCGGGAAGACGGCGGCGAGCAGGGCAGCCGAGGCCAGACCTGCGACGCGGCGGGTGCGTGGAAGGGAAAGCCCTACGGCACAAGCGATCTCAAGTGCGCCCGACGCATACACCAACGCCCTGCGCGACGGCAGCCGGGTCGGCACCATCGCCTCGAACGGCTCAGGCTTGACGAAGTGCATCGTCCCCGACGCGAGGAAGAGACCGGCCAGGGCGGCGGCATCCTTGCCGAGCGGTGCGTTGGTCAGGGTCTTCATGACCACACCCTAGGGGCGTCGGGCGCTAGAGCAGGACCGTGGTGAAGGCCCCGACCTCGTGGAAGCCGCAGCGAGCGTAGGTGGCGCGAGCGGCAGCGTTGAAGTCGTTGACGTAGAGAGAGACCTCGTCGGCCATGCTCGACAGCACCTGCTCGACGACGCTTGCCATCGCCGGCACCGAGAGTCCCCGTCCCCGCAGGCGTGGGTGYAGCCACACCCCCTGCACCTGGGCGCAGCCGAGAGCGAGGGAGCCGACGTCCGCCTTGAAGACGACCTCGCCGTCCTCGACCCTGACGAACGTGTGGCCCGCCCGGATGAGCGCGGCGATGCTCGCCCGGTAGCTGCGGTCCGAGCCGAAGTACGGCGGGTAGCCGATCTCCTCGGTGAACATGCTGGCGGCGGCCGGCAGCACGAGGTCGACCTCGTCGAGGCGTGCCGGGCGTACGTCGGGATCGAGCCGGAGGCCGAGGCTCGACGGCATCTCGCGAGTCGTCAGCAACGGCTGGTGCGCGCGGACGGCGCGGACGGGGCCCCACGTCGGGCCGAGGCGGTCCCACAGGCCGACGACCTGCCCGCTGGGGCCGAAGATCGAGGCGCACTGGCGGCGCATCCGGATGATCCGCGCCGCAACGGCGGCCACGCCGTCCTGGTCCAGCTCGACCGGCACGACGTTGGCGCTGACCCACGCGAGACCACGCAGCTCGCCGTCGCTCCAGTGACCCAGGAGTGAGCCGGGAGAGCTGCGGAGCGAACCCTCGACGATGCGCGCCGCCACGAAGGCATTGGCCACGCGGTCACGCGCGCACACCTCGAGGGCGGCGTCGTGGTCGGCCCCGGACAGGGGTCGCACGGGAAGGCGTTGGCGGAGCACCTCCCCAGACTGCCTGCCCACGGCCCGGGTGTCACCCCGGCGCGCCCCACGAACGCGTCACAGCCCGCCCGCCGACCGCCCCCACCCTGATCGAACGAGCAGGTTCGTCGTGCGGCGAACTGCTCTGTCGATCGAGTCAGGGGRCCRGGTGCAGGACCGGCCGGTCGAGGTCGGTGTTGTCGAGCACCCACGTGGCGCGGGCACGCGGGTCGGTCGCGGCGAGGTAGAGGCGCTGGCCCTCGACGTAGCGACGGTTGGACTCGGCCTCCGGGTCGGGATCACGGCCGTCGCCGAACCGGGCATTCCCTCGCGGGACGGAGACGGCGAACGGCACCTCGACCCACAGGGCTGCGTCCCACACGTCGGTCAGCTCGGGCCGCTGGAGGAAGATCCCGTCGACGAGCAGCACGGTGTCCGCCACGACGGCGACCGGGTCCGGGCGCACCGGCCTGTCGGCGTCCACGTCGTTGACGGCAGGCGTCACGGACTCGCCTCGTCGGAACGGATCGACGACGGCCCGACGGAACGCGGCGTAGTCGTAGGAGTCCTCGTAGAAGGTCTCGGGTCCACGGCCCCGCCGACGCGCTGAGCCTTCGGCCGGTGGAACCCGTCGATCGAGACGCGCAGCACGTGGCGCGAGCCGTCCACCGCGCCGATCACCTCGGCGAGCTGGTCGGCCAGCACGGTCTTGCCGGCGCCGTCGAAGCCGTCGACGGCAACGGTGACCCGCTCACCCGGCCGGAGCGCGACGATGTGGTCCGCGAGGTCGCGCAGGACGGCACACCGGACCGACGTGCCAAGCCCTCGCGAGCTCGGGCGCGGCACCTCCCCGGCTCCACTCGTCGAGGTGACGGGCGTCCGCACGTCAGCTGACGGTGACGTTGGGGGACCCGGCCGACTCGTCGTCGATCGGCTCCCCCATCTCCTCGGCGAGGCGCATGGCCTCCTCGATGAGCGTCTCGACGATCTGCGCCTCGGGCACGGTCTTGATGACCTCGCCCTTGACGAAGATCTGGCCCTTGCCGTTGCCCGAGGCGACGCCGAGGTCGGCCTCGCGGGCCTCGCCCGGACCGTTGACGACGCAGCCCATGACGGCCACGCGCAGCGGCACGGTCATCCCCTCGAGGCCGGCGGTGACCTGGTCGGCGAGCGTGTAGACGTCGACCTGGGCACGCCCGCACGACGGGCACGAGACGATCTCGAGCTTGCGCGGTCGCAGGTTGAGGCTCTGCAGGATCTGGATGCCGACCTTGACCTCCTCGACCGGCGGCGCCGACAGGGAGACGCGGATGGTGTCGCCGATGCCGCGCGAGAGCAGCGCGCCGAAGGCGGTCGCCGACTTGATGGTGCCCTGGAAGGCGGGGCCGGCCTCGGTCACACCGAGGTGCAGCGGCCAGTCGCCGCGCTCGGCGAGCAGCTCGTAGGCGCGCACCATGACGACGGGGTCGTTGTGCTTGACCGAGATCTTGAAGTCGTGGAAGTCGTGCTCCTCGAAGAGGCTCGCCTCCCAGACGGCCGACTCGACGAGCGCCTCGGGGGTCGCCTTGCCGTACTTCTCCATGATCCGCTTGTCGAGGCTGCCGGCGTTGACGCCGATGCGGATGGAGACGCCGGCGTCCTTGGCCTCGCGCGCGATCTGCTTGACCTGGTCGTCGAACTGCCGGATGTTGCCGGGGTTGACGCGCACGGCCGCACAGCCGGCCTCGATCGCGGCGTAGACGTACTTCGGCTGGAAGTGGATGTCGGCGATGACCGGGATCTGGCTCTTCTGCGCGATCGCGGGCAGGGCTTCGGCGTCGTCCTGGCTGGGGCACGCGACCCGCACGATGTCGCAACCCGACGCCGTCAGCTCGGCGATCTGCTGGAGCGTCGCGTTGATGTCGGTCGTCGGCGTCGTCGTCATCGACTGCACCGACACGGGGAAGTCGCTCCCGACCCCGACCTTGCCGACCTGGATCTGGCGGGTCCGGCGCCGCGGGGCGAGGACCGGCGGGGGCAGGGGCGGCATACCGAGGGAGACGCTCATCCCGCCATTATGACCGCCCTCGGGGGCTCTGCCCCGAGCGCCCCCGAACGACCCGCGTCAGCCGAAGAGCTTGATCGGCTTGACGATGTCGGCGTAGATGAGCAGCACCGACATCGTGATGAGGACGAGGCTCATGCCGTAGGCGATCGGGAGACCCTTGGCGACGTCGACGAAGCCGGGATCGGGGCGGTGACGCAGGCGCGCCCAGCCCTTCTTGATCGACTCCCAGATCGCCCCCGCCACGTGGCCGCCGTCGAGCGGGAGCAGCGGCACGAGGTTGAAGACGAAGAGGGCGAGGTTGAGCGAGGCGATGAGCAGGATCAGCTGGGCGAGCTTGACCCAGTTGCCGCCCTCGTCGGCCGGGATGTCGAGCGCGGCGACCTCGCCGCCGATGCGCCCGACGCCGACGACGGAGATGGGGCCGTTGGGGTCGCGCGCCTCGGACCCGAAGGCGGCCTGCACGACGCCGGCCATCTTCTGCGGGATCTTGACGATGATCGATGCCGTGTCGACGAGGCGGTCCCAGACGAACTTGGGCGCCTGGGCGATCGGCGTCCGGACGAGCTCCTGGCCGGGCGTGAGGCCGGCGAAGCCCATCGACGCCATGACCAGCTTGCCGTCCTTGGCGATCGGGTTGCCCTGGTCGTCGTAGGTGGCGCGCGGGATGACGGCGGGCGTGATCGCGATCCGCACCTGCTGGTCCCCGCGCTGGACGACCCACGCCATCGTCTTGCCCTTGCTGTCGCGGATCGCGGCCGTGACCTGGTCCCACGAGGTCACGGCCCGGCCGTCGACGGAGACGATCCGGTCGCGTTCCTGCAGTCCCGAAGCCTTGGCCGGCGCGACAGGGTCCCCCGGCTTGCACTGTGGCTGCGGCACCTGGAGGGTGGGCGCCGCCGTCGGCACGCAGGCCGAGAGGAGCCCGACCTTGGGGGCGACCTGCGGCAGGCCGTAGATCGTGATGACGCCGGTCAGGAGCACCGCCGCGATCACGAGGTTCATGATCGGGCCGCCGAGCATGACGACGACCTTCTTCGCGGGGTGCAGCTTGTAGAAGACGCGGTCCTCGTCGCCCGGCTGGACCTCCTCCATGGAGTCGGCGCGGGCCTGGTCGACCATCTGGCTGAACCGGCCGGTCGAGAGGGTGCGCAGCTCGCCGGGCTTGTCACCGGGGCGGGGCGGGAGCATCCCGATCATCCGGACGTAGCCACCGAGCGGGATCGCCTTGATGCCGTACTCGGTCTCGCCGCGGCGTCGCGACCAGACCGTCGGGCCGAAACCGACCATGTACTGGGTCACCTTGACCCCGAACCTCTTCGCCGGCACGAGGTGGCCGATCTCGTGGAGGGCGATGCTGAGCGCCACGCCGACGACGACGACCAGGACCCCTAGGAAGAACAGCACCTCATCATTGTCACACCCCGTCCCTGTGAAGCCGGTTCGATGTATCTATGCGGCCCCTGTGCCGCGCGCGGCCTCACGGCTGGTTCGAGGTGTTTCCGAGGCCCTCAGGTCTCGGAAATACCTCGAACCGCTAGGGGGTGCGCGCGGCCGCAGCCTGGCGGGCCCAGGTGTCGGCGGCGAGGACGTCGTCGAGCGTCAGGTCACGGACGTGCGAGGCCGGCTCGGCGGCATACGCGTCCACGACCCCGGCCACGATGTCGACGATGTCGACGAAGCCGATGCGGCCCTCGTGGAAGGCATCGACCGCGACCTCGTTGGCGGCGTTGTAGACGGCTGGCCAGGTGCCACCGGTCTCCCCCACCCGACGGGCCAGCGCGACCGCTGGGAAGGCCTCGTCGTCGAGCGGCTCGAAGTCCCACGACTGCGCCCTGGTCCAGTCGACCGGCACGTCCGCGTCGGCGATCCGCTCGGGCCAGCTCATCCCCAGCGCGATCGGCACGAGCATCCGCGGGGGGCCGGCCTGGGCGATCGTCGAGCCGTCGACGAACTCGACCATCGAGTGGATCATCTGCTGCGGGTGCACGACGACGTCGATGCGCCCGAAGGGGATGTCGAAGAGGAGGTGCGCCTCGATGACCTCGAGCCCCTTGTTGACGAGGGTGGCCGAGTTCGTCGTGATGACGCGGCCCATCGCGAAGTTCGGGTGCGCGAGCGCTTGCTCGGGCGTCACGTCGGCCAGCTCGGCGCGCGAACGACCGCGGAACGGACCGCCGCTCGCGGTGACGACGAGGCGGCGCACCTCGTCCGCGCGGCCGCCGCGGAGGCACTGGGCGATCGCCGAGTGCTCGCTGTCGACGGGCACGATCTGGCCGGGCGCCGCGATCGCCTTGACGAGCGGACCGCCGATGATGAGCGACTCCTTGTTGGCGAGCGCCAGGGTCGTCCCGGTGCGCAGCGCCGCGAGGGTCGGCTCGAGCCCGATGGCGCCGGTGATGCCGTTGACGACGACGTCCGCCTCGCGCCCTGCGAGGGTCGTGCTCGCGCCCGGGCCGACGAGCAGCTCGGGGTCGTATGCCGTCACGCCCGCTGCGTCGGCCGCGCCCGCAATAGCTCGCGCCACGTCCTGCTCGGTGCCGTTCGCGACGGCGACGACGGGGACCCGCAGCGCCACGGCCTGCTCGGCGACGAGCTGGACGTTGGCGCCGGCCGACAGACCGACGACCTCGAAGCGGTCGCGGTTGCGGTGCACGAGATCGAGGGCCTGCGTGCCGATCGAACCGGTCGAGCCGAGCAGGACGATGCGGCGAGGGCGCGTCGGGGTGTCAGTCACCCCGACATTCTCGCGCAGGTGCGTCTCAGGCGGTCACTCCCCTCGCCCGGAGCAGCTCGTCGCGCTGGAAGGCGTAGGCGACGGCCCAGGTCATCCGCAGGCGGTACATCCGGATGTCGTCACCCCAGGTCCAGGGGCTGCTGCCGTAGTGCGCAGTCCAGTGCGCCTCCACGGCGTCGCGCTGCGGACCCGGCTCCATGAGCTCGGCGTAGCCGTGGGCGAAGAGGGCGAGCTCCTCGCCGTCGATGTGGGCCACGCTGACCGCGGGCCTCGCCTCGAGGTGCCTGGCCTTGGCCGACGTCCCGGACGTGCTGAAGGTCCAGGTGCCGTGGAGGAAGTGACCGTCGAGGGCGCTGATGCGCGGCTCCCCCGACGCCGTGACGGTCGCCACCGACAGCACCTTCATGCCGGTGAGCAGCGCGACGAGCTGCTCGGCACTGAGCGTGCGGTCGTCGCCGATGATGCTGCGCAGGTGACCCGTCGCCCGGGCGTGAGAGGCGTCGAGCAGAACCTGGAGGGCGGCTGTCTCGTCCGGTGTCTCGCGCATCCTGCGACGGTAGCGCCGATGACCGACGCCCGACGGAGAAGTCGCCGGGCACCCGCTCGGTGGAGACCGGAGGCCGCCCGGGGCACCGGAGCCCTCGGAGAATCCGCGACGTCTCCTTCTCCGGCATGATGAGGGCGTGAGGTCGCTCGGCTCGCGTCAGGTCCTGCTCGGCGTGCTCGCCGTGGCCGTCGTCGCGCTCGCGTGGGTCGTCGTCCGCGCCACGCAGGGCCCGTCCACCCCGGCCGGACAGCGCGCGGCGGCCAGCGCCAGCTACATGCCCGGCCCTCTGGGGACCGACCACGACTCCGGACTCGCGTGGGTCGCCGAGTCGGCACTCCCCCCGCGGGCCCTGGACACGTTGGCGCTGATCCGCGCCGGCGGACCGTTCCCCTACCCGCACAGCGACAACCAGGTCTTCGACAACCGGGAACGCCTGCTACCACGGCACGCACGCGGCTACTACCGCGAGTTCACCGTCGTGACACCGGGATCGGAGGACCGCGGCGCCCGCCGCATCATCACGGGCAGCAGCGGCGAGAAGTACTGGACCGACGACCACTACGCGTCGTTCAGCCGGATCAAGGAGGGCACGTGACGACGTTCCTCAGCAGGCACAGCGAGCCCGACGACCACATCGCGCAGCTGCGGTGGCTGGGTCACGACGTGCGCATCGTCTCCGGAGGCAACGACAAGGCGGGGGTGCTCGACGCCTTCGCGACGGACCTCGAGCTGCCTGACTGGTTCGGGCGCAACTGGGATGCCCTCGTGGACGCCCTGCGCGACCTCGACGCCCAGCGAGGGGTGCCGATCGAGCTCGTCTGGGACCACGCGGCCGCCCTGCGCGAGCGCGACCGCGGCGCCTTCGACACGGTCGTCGAGATCCTTGAGCAGGTGGCCGACGAGCGCGACGACCTCAACATCACCGTCGTGACCCGGTAGGCCGCCGAGTGTGCGGTCAGACCTCAGGAGACGAAGACGCGGTCGTCGGTGAGCCGCTCGGCGATCTCCTGGCCCGCGGTGTGGAAGCGGCCGTGCTCGAAGTCCCCTCAGCGCGGTCGACCGGCAGCTTCTGGATGTAGTCGAGCAGCACGAACGGGGCCTGTCCCGTCGCCTTGGTGACGCGGTCGAGGGCCGCAACGCACCCCCGCACCGGGCCGGTTCGGTGAATGTCCCGACGTCAGAGGGCGATTCCGACGTACTTCGTCTCGAGGTACTCGTCGATGCCCTCGAACCCGCCCTCGCGCCCGACACCGGACGCCTTGACGCCGCCGAAGGGAGCCGCCGGGTTGGAGACGATGCCCTGGTTGACGCCGACCATGCCGTACTCGAGGGACTCGCTCATCGTGATCGCCCGCGAGAGGTCCTTGGTGAAGAGGTAGGCGACGAGGCCGTACTCGGTGTCGTTGGCGAGGCGGATCGCTTCGGCGTCGGTGCGGAACGTCGTGACGGGCGCGACGGGACCGAAGATCTCCTCCCGGGCCATGTCGGCGTCGGTCGGGACGTCGGCGAGCACGGTCGGGCTGTAGAACCAGCCGTCGCCCTCGGGGGCGGACCCGCCGACGAGGACCTTGGCACCCTTGGCGACGGCGTCGTCGACCAGCGCCGAGACCTTGTCGCGGGCCTTCTCGTCGACGAGCGGGCCGACGTCGACGCCGTCCTTGGTGCCCTTGCCGAGGGTGAGCGCGCCCATCCGTCGGGCCAGCCCGGCGCTGAACTCGTCGGCGAGCGACTCGTGGACGTAGAAGCGGTTCGCGGCCGTGCACGCTTCGCCCATGTTGCGCATCTTGGCGAGCATCGCGCCCTCGACGGCCTGGTCGACGTCGGCGTCCTCGAAGACGAGGAACGGTGCGTTGCCGCCGAGCTCCATCGAGACCCGCAGGATGCACTGCGAGGCCTGCTCCATGAGCGAGCGTCCGACCGGGGTCGAGCCGGTGAAGGTCAGTTTGCGCAGACGCGGGTCGCGGATGAGCGGCTCCATGACGTCTCCGGTGGTGCCGTGCGTCGTCATGACGACATTGAGGACGCCGTCGGGCAGCCCACACTCGCGGAGCAGCTCGGCGAGGGCGAGCATCGTCAGCGGCGTCTGGCTGGCCGGCTTGACGACCATGGTGCAACCGGCGGCGATGGCGGGCCCGATCTTGCGCGTGCCCATCGCGAGCGGAAAGTTCCAGGGGGTGATCATCAGCGTCGGGCCGACGGGCTGCTTCATCGTCATGAGCCGGGTCGCGCCGTTGGGAGCGGTCGACCAGCGCCCCGAGATGCGCACGGCCTCCTCGGAGAACCACCGGAAGAACTCGGCGCCGTAGGCGACCTCGCCGCGGCTCTCGGCGAGCGTCTTGCCCATCTCGAGGGTCATGAGCATCGCGAACTCGTCGGCACGCTCGGTGATCTTCTCGTATGCCGCCCGCAGC